>JADZAX010000574.1 GCA_020852405.1 Verrucomicrobiales bacterium | reverse complement strand
TTCGTCGCGGGTGGATCGGCTCATGGTTTTTGCCATTTGCCACGGTGTCCTCGGTTATGAGGCAATGGGCCTCAACCGACTTTTCAGGAATCTCCCCTTCGGCGTCTTTATTTATGAGGCAACGCGGGGGGCGGAATTCGGCAAACTCCTCCCTTGCTCCCTTGGGCATTGGGCGTAAAATTTGCGTCCCCTTGAGGGGCCGGTATTTTTCAGAAGGTGCCGTCCCCAGATCTATCCACCGCACGACCAGATGACCTTGAACACACTCCGCACCTTTCAGACCGGCGCCCAGACCGGGGGCAAGTTCCATTCACTCCCTGCTCTCAAAGAGGCCGGGTTGGCGCCGAATCTGGATCGTCTTCCCATCTCCATCAGGATCGTGCTGGAATCGCTGATCCGGAATTGCGATGGCGTCAAAGTAACCGAGCAGGACGTGAGGAATCTTGCCGGCTACCACGCCAAGTCTCCGGGAGACTATGAAATTCCGTTCACCGTCGCCCGCATTGTCCTCCAGGATTTCACCGGAGTGCCCTTGTTGGTAGATCTGGCGGCCATGCGGTCCAAGGTGAAGGAGCTGGGAGCCGATCCGAAAATGGTGGAGCCGCTCGTTCCGGTGGACCTGGTGGTGGACCACAGTGTTCAGGTCGACTTCGCCGGGACCCAGATGGCCTTGGACCAGAATCTTGCTCTGGAATTCCAACGCAATCAGGAGCGCTATCAATTTCTCAAGTGGGGTGAACAGGCCTTCAACACATTCAAGGTCGTGCCTCCCGGCATCGGCATCGTGCACCAGGTCAATCTGGAATATCTGGCCAAAGGGGTTCTCGAAAAGGACGGTGTCTACTATCCCGACACTCTTGTCGGCACCGATTCCCACACCACCATGATCAACGGGCTCGGCGTTGTTGGTTGGGGGGTCGGCGGCATTGAGGCGGAAGCGGGCATGCTGGGCCAGCCGGTGACGTTCCTCGTGCCGGAAGTCGTGGGGGTTTACCTCAGCGGATCGATCAAAGAGGGTGTCACGGCCACCGATCTGGTGCTCCACGTGACCCAGATGCTGCGCAAGCTCGGGGTGGTCGGCAAGTTCGTTGAATTTTACGGTCCCGGGGCGGTCAGTCTGCCGGTGACGGACCGGGCCACGATCGCGAACATGGCTCCCGAATATGGCGCCACGATGGGCTTTTTCGGGGTCGACGAGGAGACCATTGCCTACCTGCGCGGCACCGGCCGCAGTGAGGAGCTGTGTGACACCGTCAAAAACTACTTCCAGGCCCAGGGACTTTGGGGTATCCCCACGGAGAAAGGCGTGCTCGATTTCACCGCCGAGGTGGAGCTCGATCTCGGTGATGTCGTGCCCTGCGTGTCCGGTCCGAAACGCCCGCAGGACCGCATTGAAGTGCCTGCTTTGAAATCCAAGTTCAACGAACTGCTCGCCGCCGATGTGAAGGCCGGCGGTTTCGGCAAGGCATCGACTTCGCAAGTCGTCGAGCACCTTGGCGCGGCGTCCGGCAGCGCTGTTTCGGCGGTCGGCGCCGCGACCGGCGTCGATGTCCTTTCTGACAAAACCTCCTATGAAGTCACGGTCGATTCCAAAGCCGGCATCAAGGACACCATCACCGACGGCAGTGTGCTCATCGCCGCCATCACCAGCTGCACGAACACTTCGAATCCGAGTGTGATGCTTGCGGCCGGTCTCCTCGCGAAGAAAGCCAATGCGAAGGGGCTCAAGGTGAAGCCTGCCGTGAAGACGAGCCTCGGGCCGGGCAGCCGGGTGGTGACCGATTATCTCACCAAGACCGGCCTCCAGAGCGAACTTGACCAGCTGGGATTCCAGACGGTCGGGTATGGGTGCACCACCTGTATCGGCAACTCCGGTCCCCTTGATGCCGGGATTGAGGACGTGGTCAAAGGCAACGACATCGTTGCCGCCAGTGTGCTCTCCGGGAACCGCAACTTCGAAGCCCGCGTGCATCAGAGCATCAAGGCAAATTTCCTCATGAGCCCGCCGCTGGTCGTCGCCTACGCCATCGCCGGCACGGTCGATATCGACTTGAGCAAGGACGAACTGGTTGCCGGCAGTGGTGTTTACCTGAAGGATATCTGGCCCACCTTGCAGGAGGTCCGTGACGCCATGGCTTCCGCGCTGTCGCCCGGTGTCTTCCGCAAGCTCTACACTGACTTCGCCTCACAGAATCCGAAGTGGAACGAGATCCAAGGTAGCATCGGCGAGGTCTTTGGCTGGGACGGCAAGTCCACCTATATCCAGCATCCGCCCTTCTTTGCCGACTTCAGCATGACTCCCGGCGACATCACCGAGATCCGGGGAGCCCGGCCGCTCGGCATTTTCGGCGACAGCGTCACCACCGACCACATCAGCCCGGCCGGCAACATCAAGAAAGACAGTCCCGCCGGCCGATTCCTCACCGAAAACGGCGTCGCGCAATCCGATTTCAACAGCTACGGCAGCCGTCGCGGCAACGACCTGGTGATGACCCGCGGCACCTTCGCCAACGTCCGCATCAAGAACCTGATGCTCGGTGGCAAGGAAGGTGGTAACACTCTGCTCCAGCCTTCGGGTGAGGAAACCAGCATTTACGACGCGGCCGAGGCCTACCAAGCGGCCGGTATTCCGAGCATCGTCATCGGCGGTGAAGACTACGGCATGGGTTCCAGCCGCGACTGGGCCGCCAAGGGCACCCGTCTCCTCGGGGTGAAGGCCGTCGTCACCAAGTCCTTCGAGCGCATCCACCGTTCCAATCTCGTGGGCATGGGCGTGCTGCCCTGCAACTTCAAGAACAAGGCCGACTACGACCAGGTCAAGGATCTGGGTGATGCCACTTTTGACATCCTCGGCATCGGCAACGATTTCAAACCCATGGGTGAAGCCACGCTCCGCGTGACCACGGTCGCCGGTGAAACTTTCGAGGTGCCGCTCATCGTCCGTATCGACACTCCGGTGGAGATCGACTACTACCGCGCCGGCGGGATCCTGCCCTACGTGCTGGCCCAAATCCTGACCGCGAACGCCAGTTGATCCAGCCGGGGAACGGGGACCATCCATGAACGATGCCTTTGTCCGGGGTTTCAATCTCGGCGAGGCTGTTTTGTGGGGGGTGCTCGCCCTGCTGACGCTGTTATGGAGGGCTCCGGACGGATTCGCCGGAACGCTTTGGAGGCGCCTTTTGCCGGTGGGGTTCCTCATCTTCGGAGTGACCGATCTCATCGAGAGGGAAACAGGGGCCTGGTGGAGGCCCTGGTGGCTCCTGATGCTGAAAGTCGCGTGTGTGGCGTTTTTCTATTTCGCCTGGCGTCGCTGGAGGATCGGATCGGGAACTCGCTGAGCGGGAGAACTCCCGCGATCAGGCGACTTCCCGGGAGGAAGGGAATGCGGCATGCTCCGGGACATGAACCGCCAATTCTTCCACCTTTGCGCCTGGGCTGCCGGCCTCCTCGTGACGACCGCCACTGCCCAGGACGCGGCCGCACCTCCTGTCGGTCCCCCTCCGGTGAGGATCGATGCGTCGGCCTACCCCACGCTCCAGGCGGCCCTCGATGCCCTGCCGGTCACCGGCGGCCTCGTCACCATTCCCCCCGGAAATTACGAAATCACCTCGCCTCTGGTTGTCAAAACTCCCGAGACCCGCATCGAAGGTTCCGGCGCTGCCACCCATGTCCTGAACAAAAACGAGGCGGGTGAGCCGGCATTCCTGCTCCGCCCCGCCGAAGCCGCGGACCCCAAGGCACGCGTCTGGCGGATCCAGCTTGGCAATCTCCGCATCAGTGGCAATCCCAAAAGCGGCGACGGACTGAGGGCGGACCGGGTTCAGGAAATTTTTCTCCACGGGCTCTCGATCGACCACAATGGCGGACACGGCATTCATCTCGATGACTGCTACGAGGATCCCCGAATCAGCGACAACATCATCACCTACAATGCCGGGAGCGGTGTCGAGATCCAGGGCTGTCACGACATCGTGATTAACGCCAACCACTTTGAGGAGAATCTCGATGCCCTGCGGTGTCTCGATTCGTTCAATCTCTGCATGAACGGAAACAACATCGACGACCATCTGCGGAACGGCATCGTGATCGAAAACACCTACGGATCGATCGTTTCCGGCAACATGATCGAAGAGTGCAACGGCACCGCCATCATCCTCGACCGCGACGCCTATGGAATCACCCTCAGTGCGAATGTCATTGCTCACCACCTCGAGGGTGGCATCGACCTCCGTGATGCCTGGGGCTGTGCGGTCTCCGGGAACACCTTTACCATCGCCCACAAATTCTCCGTCCGGGTAGGGAAGGATGCCGGGAGGGACAGCATTTCAGCCAATGCCTTCTGCAACACCTATATCGGGGGCGGCAAAGAAAAACGTCCGGCGGAGGCCAAGGAACTCATGGGGATCGACGAAGGCACCGGAATCCTGTTGGAGGGCACCCGCGACGTGCTGGTTTCGGGCAACACCTTCACCGGATTGTCCACCGCCGCTGTGAAAGCCGACGCGGCCTGCGAGAGGCTGCTGATTCACGGTAACCTCGCCACCGATTGCTCCCGCAAGCTCCCGGCAGGCACTCCTTGGTTCGATATCGGGGGAGCCAAGAATTCGGTGGAGCAGGGGAATTTGGGGGAACAGAAATAGCGGGTGGGGATCCGTCGGTCCCGTTGGGAATTCATCCGACCTCGTCCTGAGCAGGCGCCAAGGAGGATGTTTCCGGCCGCTTGGAGCAGGATTGCCTGCGATTAATGTAGCCACAAAGACATTGCCTCAATAGCGTCCCCGGGTGTATCAGGGGGAGGCATGTTTGATTTAGAAAAAGCGGCTCCATCCAGAGGCTGGTTTTCCTCGGCACTCCCCCGGTTGGCGGAGTGGCGCGGTCGGTTGATCCAGCGGTGGCGGCATTTCCGCTTCCGCGATCTGCAGAGGGGGGTGGTGCTGCCCAAGCCCGGAGCACTTGGTGACGGAGAGTGGCGAGCCTCGATTGGCAGGGAAGGGGAACGGCTCGCGGCGCGCTTTCTCCGTCGGGAGGGGATGAAAATCCTCTACCGGAATTTCCGGGCTCCGGGTGGGGGAGAGGTCGACCTGGTGTGTCGGGAAAACATGGTGCTGGTTTTCGTCGAGGTCAAAACGCGCACCTCCCAGGCGTATGGTCGTCCAGCCGAGGCGGTCTCCAAGGCGAAGCAACGCCTCATCATCCGCGGGGCCATCGAGTGGTTGCGGTTGCT
>JADZAX010000573.1 GCA_020852405.1 Verrucomicrobiales bacterium | reverse complement strand
TTACTCTGCACACCAGCCGTCCTGGCTTGGTGATCGGTCGGAAAGGTTCTGAAATCGAGAAGATGACCGCCGAAATTTCCGGAATGTGCTCCGGTGCGCAGGTCAAGATCGACATTTATGAAATCAAACAGCCGGAGTTGGACGCCCAACTCGTGGCCGAAACCGTCGCCACCCAGCTCGAGCGCCGGATTGCTTTCCGCCGAGCAATGAAGCGCGTGCTTCAAACCGCCATGGATTTCGGTGCCGACGGCATCCGGATCCGTTGCGCCGGACGTCTGCAAGGTTCCGACATCGCACGTGCCGAGTGGTACCGTGAGGGTAAAGTGCCTTTGCAGTCACTCCGCGCCCCGATCGAGTATGGTTTCGCCGAGGCACAGACCGTTTGGGGAACCATCGGGGTGAAATGCTGGATCAACCGCCGGGAAGATGCCCAGCCAACGGCCCGTGCCGGACGCGATCGGCGGGACCGAGGAGACCGCGGTGACCGTCGCCGTGACAATAATGGTCCGGGGCACTCTGCCGCTCCGGCCCCTGGTGGCGCTTCCCATTGACAGCGTTGCCGCTTTTTAACCCAATTATTTGAATAGAGTCGAGAGGAGATTGCCATGCCATTGATGCCGAGCAGAATGAAGTTCCGCAAAAGCCACCGCGGAAGTCGTGCAGGGAATGCACAGCGCGGAACCCGGGTCAGCTTTGGGGAATTCGGGTTGCAAGCGTTGGGTCGTGCCTGGATCACCAATAACCAGATTGAAGCCTGCCGTATTGCGATCAACCGCTATTTGAAACGGCGCGGTAAAGTCTGGATCCGTATTTTCCCACACAAGTCCGTGACCGCGCGTCCGCCGGAAACCCGGATGGGTAAAGGCAAGGGGGCACCTGAATTCTGGGTTGCGGTGGTGCTTCCCGGCACCATGCTCTTCGAAGTGGCAGGTGTGTCCGAATCCGCCGCCAAAGAAGCTATGCGATTGGCTTCCAATAAACTGGGTATTCGTTGCCGGTTTGTGACCCGTGGCATCGAGTGACGCTGCCGGATCCGCAACAACAATATTTTACACGCAAAGCTGGAGTATGAAGACGACCAAAATAAAAGAGCTGCTGGAACTGACCAACGATGAGTTGGGAACCAAGCGCAGAGATCTCAAATCCGAGACGGTGAATCTCCGCGTCCAGCAGGAGAGTGGCCAACTCGAGAATCCGGCCCGCCTCCGCCAGGTCCGTCGTGAACTTGCCCGCATCGAGACTATTTTTACCCAGCGGAAACAGGCCGCTGCCCAGTAATACCACCCACTTTCAGATCCCAGCAGCACACCGCCATGAGTGAAGCGAACCAAACCGAAGAGACCAAGCCACGCGTGCAACGCAAGACGCGTATCGGCGTTGTGGTGTCGGACAAGATGACCAAGACCATCGCCATTGATGTGGTCCGTCGTGTCCCCCATCCACGCTACAAGAAGATCATCAAGCGCACCAAGCGCCTCTATGCTCATGATGAGGAAGGTTTGGCAAAAGTTGGTGACAAGGTCCGGATCATGGAGACTCGGCCTCTGAGCAAGCTGAAGCGATGGACGCTTTTGGAGGTGCTCGCCCATTGATTTGATTCCTTCTTCTCTTTCTTTGGGGGGGGAGGGACCCGACATTCAAAAATATTAATTAACGCTAGCAGAGTCTGGGAGAACGTGTCATGATTCAATTAAGATCCGTATTACAGGTCGCCGACAACACCGGTGCCCGTGTGGCCATGATGATCGGTGTTCTTGGCAAACGCACCAAGAGCGCCGGGGTCGGAGACATCATCACCGCCAACGTCCGTGAGGCCAACCCCTCCGGCAGCGTGAAAAAAGGGGACGTGGTCCGCGCCGTTGTGGTGCGGACGAAAGCCCCGATCAAGCGCGAGGATGGACAGGTGCTCCGATTTGACGGCAACGCCATCGTGATCCTCGACAAAGACAACAATCCAAAGGGAACCCGAATCTTCGGCCCCGTGGCTCGCGAACTTCGCGAGAAGAACTTCATGAAAATCGTTTCCCTCGCCCCGGAGGTACTGTGATGGCTGCCCGAATCAAAACACACGTCAAGAAGAACGACCAAGTCGTTGTCATCGCCGGCAACCACAAAGGAGCCACTGGTAAAGTGCTCCAAGTGTTTCCGGAGAAAAGCCAGGTCCTCGTTGAGGGCGTGCGCCTCATCAAAAAGCACGTCCGTCGCAGCCAGGATCGTCCGGATGGAGGAATCGTGACCAAAGAAGGCCCGATTCATATCTCGAACGTTCGCCGCACTGCGGAATAACCCTATCAAATTTCGAACAGAAGACACCACGTCATGGAACTACCCATGTTGAAGAAATACCGCGAAGAGGTCGTCCCGGCCTTGAAAGCGAAGTTCGGTTACGAGAACGTGCACCAGGTGCCTCGGATCGAAAAAATCGTCTTGAACAGCAGTTTCGGCAAGGCGGAGGACCGCAAAGCCGCGTCTGCCGACGTGATCGCCGATCTTGGTGTCATCACTGGGCAAAAAGCGGTGGCCACCCGGTCCAAGACGAGCATTTCCAACTTCAAACTCCGTGAGGGCGATGTGGTTGGAGCCCGTTTGACCTTGCGGGGTCGGCGCATGTGGGAATTCATCGACCGCTTCTTCAACATTGCGATTCCAACCATTCGGGATTTTCGTGGGTTGTCTTCCAAGACGTTTGATGGCCGGGGAAATTTCACCTGTGGGATTGCTGATCACACCATTTTTCCGGAAATCGAACTGGACAAGGTCAAGCGGACCATCGGCTTCGATTGCACCATCGTGACCACCGCCACCAATGACGATCACGCCCGGGAATTGCTGACTTTGCTGGGATTGGGTTTCCGCAAGCCAAGCCAACCCGTTAAGACCGAAGAGGGCACGGATGCGCCCGAGGCCAATGCCGCCTGAACGCTCCAAGATTCCTGAATATTTGAAACTGACAACGAGGTAACATTGCCATGGCCGTATTGACCGATCCCATTTCCGACTTCCTGACCCGCCTGAAAAATGCCTGCCGCGCGGGCAAAGAGGAATTCGTGGCACCGTACTCCAAAATCAAAGCGGACATCGCGTCTGTTTTGAAGGAAGAAGGCTACATTTGGAATTATGAACTCGCGACCGAAGGGACCCGCTCTGAACTCCGTGTGAAACCCCGGTTCACCGACAAAGTCCCGGCTCTCACGGATCTCAAGCGACAGAGTCGCCCCGGTCGTCGTCAGTATGTCGGTGTGGATGAAATTCCCCGGGTGCTCAACGGGATGGGCATTGCTATTCTCTCCACTCCGAAAGGCGTAATGTCAGGGCACCGCGCCCGCAAAGAAAACGTTGGCGGCGAGTTGCTGGCCACGGTCTGGTAAGCTGGACTGCTTGCCGAAAACCACGAAATTTAGAACCAGCACGAAGACCACGAGCCATGTCGCGAGTAGGAAAGAAAAGTATCAGCCTTCCTGAGAAGGTGTCGGTGAAGGTGGATGAATCCTCCCAGGTTACGGTGGAAGGCCCCAAAGGCAGGCTGGAATGGCAGCTGCCCCAAGGCATTTCACTGAATCAGGACGGGGGGGAACTCTCGCTTCTCAATTCGAACGGTGATGACCGTCGGCTCAAAGCCCTGCATGGGACGGCCCGTGCTTTGATCTCCAACATGGTGGTCGGTGTGAGCCAAGGGTTTCAGAAAGACCTTGAAATCATCGGAGTCGGTTTTCGTGCCGTGGTCAAAGGCTCATTGCTCGACCTGAGCCTTGGTTATAGCCACCCT
>JADZAX010000572.1 GCA_020852405.1 Verrucomicrobiales bacterium | reverse complement strand
TTGCCCATCTGCATCGCCGCCGGGCACAATGCGGGGACATTCACCCCGCAGGCATCCCGGCAAGCCGCGATGTCCCCGGCCGCAAAAACTTCCGGATGTCCCGGCACGCTGAGATCCGACAGCACTTGGAGGCGGCCACCCCGGTCCAATGGCACGCCCAGATCACGCGTTTGAGACACCGCTTCCACACCGGCGGCCCAGAGAATGGTCGCGGCCCGGATCTCCTCCCCGGCGATGCGAAGATACTCCGGTCCGACCTCCTCCACTGTCGCGCCGGTGCGCACTTCCACTCCCATCCGGCGCAGTTTCTGCTCAGTGTAATGGGAAAGCGTCTCGTCGAAAGGCATCAACAACCGGGGGGCGGCTTCGATGAGCAGAATGCGGGCCAGAGAGGGGTCGAGACGACGGAACTCCCCTGAAAAGACAACCCGGGACAACTCGGCGAAGGCTCCCGCCAATTCGACGCCAGTGGGTCCCCCACCGACAATGGCAATGGTGGTGAGACGCGCCCGTTCCTCCGGGTCCGCAGTCCATTCGGCACGCTCGAAAGCGGACAGCACCTCGCGACGGATCCTCATGGCATCGTCCAGCGTTTTGAGGCCACCGGCGTGCCGGGACCATTCTGGATGCCCAAAATACCCCGTCCGGGCTCCCATCGCGATGACCAGCTGATCGTAGAGAAGCTCTCCATGGTCCCCCAAAATCACCCGCCGACCGGCCAGATCGATGGATTCCACCGAATCCATCAGCACCTTCGTGTTCCGCTGGCCGGAGAGAATATGGCGCAAGGGCTGAGCGATCTCCGGAGCGGAGAGACCCGCCGTGGCCACCTGGTAGAGCAGCGGTTGGAACAAATGGTGGTTCTGCCGGTCCACCAGAGTGACGTCGAAAGCCGGATCATCCAGACCTTTGGCACACTCCAACCCGGCAAATCCTCCGCCAAGAATGACGACGCGTATCGGATCAGGCATGGCGTGAATGTGCCAGAGAAGTCACGCTATGCAAGCCAGGAAGCCCTGTTTTGCCTGGGAGGGGGCAAAGGTCACTTTTTCTTGGGAAAATGGCGCTCTCTGTGGCAGGAATACCGATGGCCTCCATGAAAGATGCTCCCCACCCTGACCCGGATCAAACGATGCGCTATGCCATGCTCGGCGAGGATGCCGCCAGTGACAGCGAGAAACTGGAAAAGTACACCGGCGAAGTCGACTGGCCTTACTTGCGCAAGCATTTCACCTCCGGCGCGTTGCTCTATGTGGATCCCTCACTGAATCTCGTGGAAGTGGGCCAAGCGGTCGCCAAGGACGATACCGCGACGGTCCGGGCGTGGAAACAATCGGGAGACCTCCTGAAACCTTCCGAACCCCACGCCCAGCATTGGGAGGAGAGCGGTGCCCGCTTTCTCGCCGTGGTCGTATCCCCCTGGGTCCTGATCCAACCGCTCCCCTGAATCCGATGGACCGCAACTCCCTTTGCTCCGGCGTTCTTCTCCTCGTCTGGATCTTCCTCACCACTCTTGGAGGACAATCCGCAGAGCCCATTTCCCGGGAGGGTGGAGCCAGGATCATTTTTGTCGGGGACAGCATCACCGGCCAAGGCGGAGGCTGGCAGAATGCGGGCTTTGTGTTCCAAATGCGCGACGCTCTGGGAGCCACCGATCCAGCCACCACGCCGGAGTTGGTTCCACTCGGAGGCAGTGGCATGGGGGTGGGAGCCTGGCTCGGACTCCTGAATCAACCGGACAAACAGTCGCGGTATCTCGACGTGAAAGGCGTCGAGGTCGGGACTTCGCTCTCCAAGCCGGCTGATGTTCTAGTGGTGATGCTGGGAATGAACGACCTCCTCGCTCCCTATGTGCTGGACAGCGACGAAAGTCTGGACCGGTGGCAGGCGGATTACCGAAAAATGCTCGACGCCCTGGAGAAACGCCTCCATCCCAAGATCACCGCGCTGGCAACCATCACCCCGCAAACCGAAGATCCCGGAACTCCCAAGAACCGGGTAGAAGCCCGCATGAATGAAAGGATCAGGGCCTTGGCGGACGAGAGGAAGGCCCTCCTGTTGCCAACCCACACCACCTATTGGGAGGTGCTCAAGGAAGGCCGCCAGCGCCGGGCCACCTTCACTCTCGCCGGTGACCGCATTCACCCCAACCAAGCGGGGCATATCGCGGTGGCCATGGCCATGCTCAAAGGCCTCGGAGAGGACTCGGCGGCAGCCTGGCTCCGGGAAGCACGCTGGAAACCAATCCTCGACGGACTGACCCCGGCGGATGCGCCTCCGCAGCCTCCGCCATGGCTGGTCACCAGTGGCTTGATCCTGAAAGGTTGGCAGGAGGCCCTGGCGCCGGAGGATCTCGTCCCCAATCCGATCGACCTCGCCATCCAACGCGGTGAGGATTTCACCCAGGCTCCGTCCCATGAGGGTGGATCCCCCCTGAACTGGCGCCCCTTCCACTCCGGCATCCACCTCACCGACGGAACCAATCCCGACAGTGTGGATTTTGCGGGCATCACCTTTGGACGGAATTTCGAAGCCGGTTATGGAGCCCGTTGGATCCGTTCCGAGACCTCTCAACCTGTGAAACTGGCGATGAAAGCCTCCGGCGTGGGATCGATCAGTCACCTGACGGTTTGGTTGAATGGCGAACCTGTCTATGCGGGGATGCTGACCAGTGAACCGAAGCGGCAAGCGACGCGCGACACGGTCCTCCGAGCCGGGTGGAACGTGCTCGTTTTCAAAAGTTGCCACAGGACCTGGCAGTGGCAGCAGTCCATCTCGGTGACCCAGCCCGATGGAACTCCCCCCGCAGCAGTGGAGATCCGGGGGGAACCACCGCCCTGACGTGGGTCATTCCCGGACAGGGTGGCGATCGGGATTAACGAAGATCCAACAAATGGAACCGGCGAGGTAAACCCCCGCGAAAAGCAGCAACACCAGATTCCAGTTCGAGGTCCACTCGATCAGCTTGGCGACGAGGACAGGGCAGGCGGCCGCGGCGAAATTGCCGGTCATGTTCATCAACCCGAACACCTGGGGAACACGGTTGCCGCCAATGTCGATCGTCGCCGAAAAAGCACAGGGGCCCGCCAATGCCGCGAAAAGCGAGCCAAGCGCCAGCAGTCCCACCGCGAGTGGGGCACTCTTGACGAACCAGGCTGCCAAAATGAGAATGGCGCAGGCCCCGAGAAAGGCGGCTCCGACTCCGCTGCGGCTCAATCGCAGACTGTTCGTGCGCCGCCAAATCCAGTCCGTCAGCCATCCGCCGAAGATACTGCCGGTCAGGGTCCCTGCGAGAACCAGTCCCTGGAGATAGCCGGATTCCTCGACGGTCACCCCCCGGGTCTCCTGCAGGAAGGTGGGAAACCAACTGGCAAAGAACATGTAACCCGAAGCCCGGCAGATCTGCTGGCCACAGAGAAACCAGATCGACGGATTGCGGGCCAAATCCCGCCACCCCGGATCCGTCGGGCGCGCCAAATCCGTTGCCCGGTCACCTTGAATCAGGGCCAGTTCCCCGGCACTGATCCCGGGCGCCTGCTCCGGGTGGTCCCGGAACCGTTGAAAAAACCACACCGCCCAGACCACTCCGGGCAGCGCAAAGACGACGAACACCCAGCGCCATCCCAACGGAGCGATCAGCGGACCGGTCAAGGCGCTCGCCAGAATGGCCCCCACCTGCATGCCGGCGGCGAGGACCCCGCAGGCCAACGATCTCCTCGCCAAAGGCATCCAATGACCGATGGATTGGCAGGATGCCGGAAAAATTCCGGCCTGGGCGATCCCCATGATGAGCTGCGCGACAATGAGCAACCAGAAGCCCGGCGCCACCCCGATGCCGATCGTTGCCAGTGACCACGCCAAGGCAAAGACCGTCAGCACGACGCGGGTGCCGAACCGCTGGGCGAACCATCCGCTGGGCACTTGGAAGACCGCATAAGTCCAGAAAAAGGAACCCATGAACCATCCGGATTGTTCCAACGTAAGACCCAGGTCCAGACGGATCGTGCTCTCGGCAACCCCGATCGCATTCCTGCAAAGATAAGCCAGAGCCGCCGCCAAAGTCAGCCACGCCACCGCGCGGTATCTCAGGCGGGTGGAATGGCTGGGGGTGCTTGCTGAGCCAGGATGGTCGACTTTGATTTCCATTGCCGTCCTGGCCCCAGGGAATGGTTCATTCACGGTTGGTCGTCAACCAGTTCCGCCACTAATGAAGTCATCGCCTCCAGAACCAGCTCGAGACTGCCGCGTCCGAATGGCGTCTGCCAGACCGGGTAAATCTCCTGTTCGTAGAGATCGGAAGGAGGCAGATAACCGATCGAGCCATTGATCAAATTCTGGCAGATGATGCTGCGTCCCGGAAAACGGCGCCGCAATTCGGTCTGCAAGAGGGAGTATGCTTCGCAACACGATCCCACCAGCACCGCATCGCCCATTCTCCAGGCATGGATCGGAAGATCAAAGGTCGTGCCGTCACCAAGTCCTTGCCGGATGCTCAGTTTGCGCCGGAGACGCTCCTCCAGGGCCCGGTCCGTGCAGGATTGGCGCTGGCGCTCCAACTCCGCAGCGGTCGGCCAGTCCTGCAATGGCAGCTTCACTGTGGCCCGGAGGGACCGCAGCACCGTCGAAGGGCAACCGGACTCATGCCCCCAAACCGCCAGTGG
>JADZAX010000571.1 GCA_020852405.1 Verrucomicrobiales bacterium | reverse complement strand
GGAGGGTGCATTTCGACCTCAACAGCCGGTGAAGGGCCTCCCACTGAGGGCGTATCAAGCCAAAGCGTCCCGCCATTTGTCATCCGGTCTCCGGGGGCTCCCAGATTGATGCCGATCCGTTTGATTTTTCCTGCCAGATCCACCGTGTTAACCTCCCCCCAAGTTGCCCACTGTTCGTGGTTTGCCGGCAAAGAATAAAGCGACAGGCCCATCGGCAGCGGATAGCTACAGGTGCAGCCCTCGTAGAAGTAAGGAAGGTTGAGCAGTCCATTCGCGGGGACAATGCTGTTGGTGCACCCGGAACGGGGTCCGCTGATATGGATGGTGCCGCTTTCCACGGTCTTGTCGTAAAAGGCCGCCGTGCCGGAGCGCATGGTGAACAGGCTCCCGTAATCAAATCCCCCATCGCAGCCGTAGCTTTTCGGGAATACCCGGGGTTCGCTGACTCCGGTCAATGGATTGATCCGCTGGCCCGGCCGGGGCTGTTCGGGCTTCCAATCATCCTTCTGAGTGGGCGGACGGTATTGGCTGGGCTGGATGGTTTGCAGATCGGTTTGGGAAAAGGACTGACGCAGCACCGAGGCCTCATCCGGATCCAACACCCGGCCGGTGTAGGTATCGGAAAAAACCGTGGGAAGGAGCCGGTAGTCCACCGCCCCTTTTCTGGTGGAAGCATCGGTCCAATCTTTGGGGGAAGAGATCATGACCCCATCGATGAATTTGGGCTGGGGAGATCGTTTGAAATGGCCGAGAGTGTCGTCGAACCATAGCACGCCAAAGGGGGCCTTGACGAGGGCGTCAGGACTTGCCGACCAATCGCCCGCATAATTCGTGCTGCCTTCCAGACTGCCTTCGCGTGTCACGACCAAGAGCCCGGTCGAATGTTGCATCACATTTCCCCGCGGCAGACTCGCCGCTTCCGCGGCATCTAGCATGGCAGCGGGACCGACCAGTCTGCCACCAAAAGGACGCAGACTTTGAAACAATCTGGTCAACCTGACAGGCCCCGGACTGGGCTGGCCCGGAGCAATGGCGATCAGGCTGGCCACATAGGGAGGAAATCCCTGGGCCTCGGGTTGGTCCGCCCGGACGGAGATCCGCTCCCCATAGATCCCCTGCCCCAGCAACGAATGACGGAGAGCATCCACTTCTGAGGGAGCGACAAGGGCCACCAGGTTCAAATTCGTTTTCTGCACTAGAGAGGACAAGAACCCCGCGTCCCCTCCCACAATGATGCCAAAGCCCCTCAGGTCCGAACCCCCGGCGGCGGTAGCGTAGTCCAATGCCGCCGGACTGGTGTCCTTGCGGACTTCGAGGAGATGCTGCCACTTTTGGAATGCCTTCCCTTCGGGCTTCTGTCCAAGGGCATACAGTCGGCCTTCTTTGGTGGCGACAAAAAGTAGCTGGTTTCCGACCGCCACTGAGTGAACCGTCCCCACCACCCCCGCAGGCCAAGGGCCGGCAAATAAAATCTCCCGGGAACCTGCCCGGATGGTCTCCCGGATGCCGGGCATGCCTTCGGCACGTGGTTTGTCTTCATGGGGTTTGGCATTGATCGCGCTGTCAAAAAGAAGGCCCCGACGTTTCAGTTTTTCGGCTTCCTGCTCCCCGGGCGTTGAGGCAAACCATCCACCGGGCAATCGACCAGCCGAAGGCAGCTCAAATGCACGCAATTCTCCCGAATGCAGATCAAACTTGGCAGGGTAAGCTTGGCTGCAGGGCACCATCAGTTCCTCCCCATCAATCAGGAGATACCCTTGAGGAGCGACACCGCCCATCGCTTGCGCCTGGTGTGGCTGCGTGCCGTAAAGATACCCCGTACGGTCGTTGCACCAGATCTGTTGGCCGGATGCGGCATCCAGGCAACCGATGAAGATCCCTTCCATGGGCCAGACGCCGGCTGCAAAATAAACTCTGCCATCCTTGAGCACCGGTCCTCCCCTGACCGGCCAGACGGAGATGAAACGGCGGTTCCCAAGGACCAAGCGATCCGATGGCACAACGCGGTGTTTCCATTGGAGGCTGCCATCATCCGCACTCAAGGCATAGACACAGCCATCGTCAGAACCAAAAATAATCCTTCCCTCTGCCGCCACCGGGGCAAAGCGCACCGGCCCATCGGTCAGGAATGTCCAGGCTTCCTTTCCGGTTCCTGACTCAAAAGCGGTCACCGAATCTTCCCGCGAAGAAGCCACGATGACCAGCCCGTGAAAAACGATGGGTTCAGGCCCCCCGTCGAATTGCAGTCGCACATCATGATAGGCGGGCGCAGGAGCTGGCAGTTCGCGCTCCCACAAAACCTCCAACTTGTCAGGCACGGTGGCCTCGACGGTTCCGGTTCGGCCTGGATCAGCCCGCCACATGGGCCAATCGGAGGCTTGTCCGGTGCCGAGGAAAAGCATTCCCCCCAGAACAAGCCGGATCGGGTTTCGAGCCATCATGGCTTTGGTTTGGCGACTGGATCCTTAATTGCCGCTGCCCCGGGAGCAGGCGTGACAGGAGTCGTTTCTTCGGGCAATCCATCCAAGTCCATCGACTTCAGTGTTGCCGCGTCCAAAAGTCCGGTCTCCTTCAAATGGCTCCGTTTTTGCCAGGACTTGATGGCTGCATCAGTCATCGGGCCCGGAGAACCGTCAGGAACCCCTGGATAGTCCTTGGATAATTGCAGCACCTCCTGCGCCTGATGCAGGATTTTGGTTTTGCTGAAAAAGTTGAACGCGGCGTAAGGAGTGCCTGCGAAAATCTCGTTTACATTTGGTGCCGCTGTCGTGGTAGGCACAGTGGGAGGAGAGAGTTTCACTGTTCCTGTGCCTTCCGGTTGTTTTGGATCCGGTAGAGGCTTTTTTTCACCACCGGGGTCTTTTCCATTGCCGACAGACTGGCCCGACTTTTCCCCGGGACGCAAAAGTGAACTGCCAACCGGGGACTCCACTCCACAGACTTCGAACATTTCCTTCTCAGTGCTGGGGCGGTTGAGCATGTCCGCCAAATAATCATCCTTGGCGGGAAGTTTCGTCACTTCAGCCAACCGGGAAGGATCTTCCAGCCGACTGAAAAGAACCCGGACGATCTTGGATTTGGGAATGGTTTTTTCGGAAAAGCCCACCTCGAGATTGGACGACCAAAACTTCACTACCTCCGTGCCATCCTGCTCTTTTGAGCTCCCCAAGTAAATCACGGAGTGTCCCCGCTCGGTCGAGCCAATCCCGTCGTTCCACCAGATTTTCATGAAATCTCCCGGTTGGGCTTTGGCAAAGTCTGTGAAGTTGATCCCGACCCCCAGATCGTGGAAAACCTTGGCCGTGCCGGGACCGTTGGAATTCCATCGCCCCCAGATACCGACCCCATCGGCTTGGCGTTTCACCAGCAGGGCTTTGCTGGCTTCCTCCGGCAGGGCCAACCGATAATTTGTCTGCAGTTCTGAAACCACGCCAAGAAAGACCAAGTAGGTGGCGCCGGAGCAAAAGGAAGGTTGTGCTTTTTCGGGAGCAACCTGGATCACTGGAGAATCCGTTCCTAGTGTGGTGGAAGAGACCAGCTTGGTGGCCGCGTCACTGGAAGCGGCGTAGCCTCCTCCTTGGGGCATTTTCTTGAGCACTTGCAGCACGAGCCCATTCAGAGATGCAAACTCCGCCTTCGGCAGCCCCTGGGTGACATCAGGATGTTTCAGGGCGACGGGGTCTGCCGCCGGCGTTTCCGCACTCTGCGGCGTTTCATTGGCCGGCGCTTTCAGCGCCGTCTGAAGTTCTTGTGATGAAAAAGTTCCCTCCGCCGTCGCAGGCGTTACTTGGGGCACCGCGACGGCTGTTTTCGGAGGTGGTGACGGCACCGTGGCGGGGGCTTCCACCGCAGGCGGCTTCGGGGATTGCGATGCCATGATGGGAGGCCGATCGGGTCCGGGTTCCACTCCTCCGGGTTCCTTGCCTGTGGCCGTCGAAAGGTGCTCCGAAGGCGGCACCGCGGGAGGGATCTGCACCACCGGAAGAGAGGTTTCGTCCTTTGATTCGGTTTCCCCACAGGAAGCCAAGCCTCCCAGAGCGATCAAAGTGGCCAGAAAACGTTGCGGCAGGCAATGCATAAAAGAGTGGCTGAAATGGCATTCAACTTTAATTCCGATCGACCGATTCGTCGAAGCTATTAATTTGCCACCGACTGCCCACTCTTTCCAGCCCAAGAACCGTTCGGCTGACGCCGCTCGCATGCTTGGAACCGCCGGAATAGGAGTATTTGTATCTGACCGTCAGGGTGGCGTTTTGTCCATCGGGAGTGACCGTGTAACTGGGGTTTCCCGCCACATTGAGGATTTCGTATTCGCGATTCGGCCATTTGCTGATGAGTTTCTGCCGATCGGTCATGATGAATCTCTGCGTGGAGCGTCCGCTGCCTTCACCATAGCAATAGTCCACCATAGGGGCAAATTCAGACACCCAATCGGACGTATCATTGCTGAATTGCCCCGCCCACCAACTTTTCAGGAAATTCAAAATACTGTCTCGGGTGTCGTCGACCGGAGGCACCGGAATTGGGGCGGGGTTCGGAGATGGAATGGTGGCAGGCGGAGGAGATCCGACAGTTTTCATCCGCTCAATTTCGTCCTGAAGTTTTTTCATCTGGGCGATCAAGGCCGTCTGATCCGCACTGGGTGAAGGCGGGGCCGGAGGAGCGGTGCCTTCTGGCCCCAGGTACCAGTCGCGAAACAAGTTTCCATAGGTGAATGGTTGCTGTGAATTATTGCTCAAGAGCATGACTTTTTGGGCGACCCGTTTCATCACATCCTCCACCTTCAGTCCTGGCATCGGGAGGATTTCGCCCAGCGCGGAGGTGTAATTGGAATTTGAGCTCTCCGGATTATCTTCGGCGACTTCGCCGTGCTTGGTGGAAAAGCAGACCAGACTTTCGTGCCCGGTATTTTTGACCTCGCCCAACCCTCTGGCAGAGCCTTTGGAGAAACTGCGGAACCGTGGATCGTTCCGGCAGCAGTCGAGGAAAATGATTTTCAAGTTCAACCCGGCTTCCTCCAACGCGTCGACAACCATGGACAAGGAGAGCGCTTCCGCTGTGGCTTGGTATTCAAACTTGGCGGCGAAATGGACCGGGATGAGGTAATTTTCGCCTTTGATCTGAAAGCCATGGCCGCTGAAATAAACGACCGCGATATCGCCTGGATTGAGAATGGAGCGAAAATCTCCCAAGGCCTTTTTCATTCCCTGCGAATCCAGGTCCGTGTGAAAGGAAACGTCAAAACCAATTTTGCGGAAGGTCTCGTTCATCAACGCCGCGTCATTGGCGGGATTTTTGAGGTTGGAAGGCTGCTGATCCTGGGGAAGCGAGGGATCGAAATACTCACTGTTTCCGATCACCAAGGCTTTTTTGGATCCAGCGATGACAGTGTGGGAACAGACTAGCGCGAAGACAAGAATGAGAAGGGTTCTCATGGGATGCAGGATAGGTGGTGACATCTGTATTGGAATACGTTTCCTGAAACCAAAAGAGCCCCTTCCTTGGCCAAGGTCAAGCGTGTTGAGAAAATGTTTCCATTTTCCAGGATGGTTTCGCCATGCAGGATCAGATTCGCCGCGAAACAAAGCCGGATGCGGTGGTGGCAGTGCGCGAAGCGGTTCTCTAAGTTGCTTCGCGGAGGGTTGCCCAAAATTTGGCAGCATTCCGCCTCTGTCACCTCCATCTTGTGATGAGAAGCAATTGCTAAAGCTCAGCAAATGGACAAGCGGCTTTCCTCCCAATTGATAGTCTGCGTGAGTTCGGCAAGCTTGAACGACTCATTTCGACGTAGCGCCCTTCTCCAGCATCAACTCGGCGATCTTGCGCAGGCTGGCCTCCCCCAGATGGTTGAATGGGGGCATCTGTGGCAGTTCGGGGCGTTTTTTGCCAGGCGCCTTGGCCCAAGTGACGATGCCTTCGGGATTACCCGCATAAATCTGCGCGATCTCGGTGAGAGGTGGTCCGACGAGCTTTACGTTTGGAGCATGGCAGACCGCGCAGTTCATAAAAAGCTGCTCCGCCGATTGCCCGGCAGGCGCGGGTGCGGCGGCGAGGTTTTTGTTGAAATCGGCCAGAGCGGCGGCGTAGCGCTCGGTGCGGTTTTTGATGGCAGCTTTGTGCCCGGCGAGAGCAGCTTCGCGATACACGTGGCGTCCACTCCCCATACCGAAAACGACGATGGAGAAGAGAGCCGCGATGGGCCAGTAGCGGCTACCGATTCGCGTGTCATCGCGCCTCAACTCGCCAAACAGCAGCCACAACGTAAGCAACCCGACGGCGGCACCGGAGAAGATGATGACGTAAACCTGCGTCGTGATCCCGTCGGAAGGCAAAGTGAAAAGCACCAGCGGGCCGAGGGCGAACTGGCCGAGCGTGACATAGGCGCACACCTTGTAAAACAAGCGACGTAGTTCCGGGCACGTGAAGTCATCGAGGTGCGAGATGTCGGCGTTTTTGCGACCGAAATATCCAGCCAGAAAGAGGCCGGTCATGGCGATGCTGGCTGCCATGAAGTGCAGGTAGCGCGGAAGCACATTGCCGATGCACAGGCTGGAGAAGAAGCCTCTCACCTTCTCCCACTCGCTTGGGAAGAGCATGAGGTTCACATTCGCGAGGAAGATCACCGGGATGAAGAAGAACAGAAGCATCGCTGTAATTCCGATCGCCTGGTGCAGAGTCTTTTTGCGTCCTTTGGCCCAAGTATCCCAGGTGTATTTGTGCAGGTAGGTTAGCAGGAAGGCTACAATGACAAGCGGGATAATAAGCAGCCACGCATGTCCTGTCAGCGCATTCGCCGAATACCATTGGATTGTGTAGAGCAGATTGATGCACAGCAGCGGCCCGATGCCCATCACGACCGCGAGGCTCTTGTTCACCGTCACCGTCTGCGCGATTTCATGCGCTAGCGCATCCCAGCGTTTGTTTTTCAATCCCATCCACTCAGCAACGACGACGAACACCGAGCCCCCGACCATGAGATTGACAAACAGGATGTGAACGAGGAAAAAGACGACCAGGCAGACCACGAGCAGCCACTCCGGCACCGGCAGCGGAAGGGGAAGATCACGCGGAATGGGTATGGTAGCGATGAGCGCAGGCATGATGTTGAAATCAGAGTGTGGGTTGGCTGTCGGCAATTTTGGACGGCTTGAGGGCTTCGGGTGCTATCACGATGCCGGCGCTCTGTGCGCCGGGCAGTGTCTGCGGATGAGTGCGAAGTTGTTGGAGGTAGGCGACTAGCGCTCCGGCCTCGGCATCGGTGCCGGGAAATGGAGGCATGAAGGTGCGGGTCTGATGCATGCCTTTGATGAAGAGCTGCATGCCTGCGCTGTCCCAGGGCTTGTCGGGGCCATACATGGCGGTGAGTTTTTCGATCACTCCATTGAGTCCCGTGGTGCTGTGGCAGCGGGAACAGGCCAGCATGAAAATGTCCTGACCGCACTCAACCTTGTTGGACTCGGTAATCTCGCGATGTTTTACATAAGTCGCGTGCTTGAGGAGGCCCTCGCTTTGCAGGAAGGCAAGTTCGTCTTTGTGCACGCCGTTGGAATACATGTATTCGCCGATGACCCATGGTTTGCGCATGAACTCCCGCGCTCGCTCGAAGTGCCCGATAAGCCAAATACTCAATACGGTGGGAATAAGCAGCGCCCAACGCGGGATCATCGAACTTCGGTCGAGTCCGCCGACGCCAACCATCAGGAAGGCGATGAGAGTCCAGCCGAGCAGGGTCTGAAACTGCCTGTGCCAGCTCATGAACTCCTGTGTTAGCAAGGCCACAGAACTATTCGCCTTCATGGTCTCGGGTACCGCGTTCCAATACCAGGTGCCGAACGCATAGGTGCCCAACAGCGAAATCAGCACCACATGCGAAAGACGATAGATGATCCACTCTCGCAGCCTCCGGGGATCGGGATTGAGAGCACCCTTTTTCTTCGTGAAGAAGAAACTGGAGAACCACAGGAAGACCGCGCCGGTCATCACGGCAAAGAAGGTGCGGAACCCGAGCTGAGGCAGGTAGAGCGGATTGGTCATGGCGTCCCAGAAGGCGCGGGTTTGGTTCCACTCGCCAGGCTTCATCATAAAGCCCAGCACGGCCACGATGAGCGCCATCGTGAGCCAGGACATGATGCTGAGTGCCACGCCTATTTTGATGTGCTTCCGCTTCTTCTCGGGCTTGTCCGCCTTCTTCCAGCTCAGGAACCACCACAGGATCAATGCCACCTCGCTGATGAACACCAGCCACTCCAAGAACCAGCCCCAGAAAAACACCCGCAGCAGTGACCCGATGGCAAATGGCGCGAAGAGCGACGTGGAAAGCCAGATGCCGACGCCGGTCATGGCCCCCACGGTGGTGGTGACGATGAACACGACGAAGGTGATCCTGTAGGCAAGGTGATCAACGTCCGGCCGGTTGTTTTTGTGGGCCCACCACTCCATCCATGTCAGCAGCGGATAGGCACCCACGGCGAGTGGATGATTGATCAGCACGTGAAGACTGGCGATAAGACCGATGATCAAGCGGCCCCCAGCGAGATGATCCAGATAAAAGGAGGGAAAGTCCATGACGCGGTGATTCTCAACCCGCGTCTTGTTTTGAAAATGTGGCAAGATGCCGCAGCAGTCGATTACAGCCCCGGCGGCAACTTCGCTAGTTTGCGTTGCAGCGTGCGTCGGTCGATACCGAGGGCTTCGGCAGTGTGTGAAATGTTTCCGCCGTGTTCATGCATTACACGCTGAATATGTTCCCATTCCAAGCGGGCCAGACTTGGAATGTCGGAAAAGGCAGGTCGTGGCGATGCGGTCGAGAGTCCTTTGAGCGCCGCGAGTACTTGATCGGCGCTGGCGGGCTTCAGCAGATAGTCGTCCGCGCCGAGACGCACTGCGTCCAACGCACTGGGAATGCTGCCATATCCGGTGAGAATGATCAGCCTTGCATGGAGCTGATGACGCCGCAGCTCCGGGATCAATGACATTCCGTCCACGGCGCCCAGCCGCATGTCGAGCACGATTCCGGTGATGCTCTCATTCTCAGCTAGCCTCAGTGCCTCGTGTTTGGTCGCGGCTTGTCGCACATCACAACCGCGCCGTTTCAGCGCCAGGGCCAGCGTCGTGCGGAAACTTTCGTCGTCTTCAATGAGGAGCACATTCATTCAGCCAAGTGGTTGGGCGGGTTCATGCAGCGGCAGAGTCAGCGTCACACTCGCGCCCCCTTCCGGCCGATTTCGAACCTCAACATCGCCGTGCATCGATGCCGCCAGTCGTCGGACGAAAAACAATCCCAGCCCCATCCCAGAGCCGAGATCGCGAGTGCTGCGAAAGGGTTCACCCCAATGTTCCAGCATCTCCGCGCTGAATCCAGAGCCGTGATCGAGAACCACGATGAGAAGTGTCTTTCCGACTGCGCGCACTTGCATTACCACCGGCTGATCATCGACAGAGGCGAGAAGGGCATTGCGCAAAAGCACGAGCAAAGCCTCGCGCAATCCCGCGCAGGCCACCTGCGCTTCTCGAGCCGACAAATCGGTATGCACACGTGTCCGCTGGGTTTGCGGCAGTTCTTCGAGAGCGGCCTCGATCACGCGTTCCGCCACACAGGGAACCGAAGACAGCCCCGCGGCCTCCTGACCGAGTTCCCTCAGGCGTTGCAGCACTTTTTGGCAGCGCTCGGCTTCCCGGGCGATGATCGCCGCCGTTTCCGCATCGGGATGCGCCCGCATTTCCTCGGCAGCGATGCCGATGGTGCCCAGCGGAGTCCCCAGCTCATGAGCAAACCCTGTCGCGAGCGCCGCCACCGATAGAAACCGCTCACGGGAATCCAACTCCACGCGCAGACGCTCACGCTCCTTTTGTAGGCGATGCGAACGCCGTCGCAGAGCAAGGAGCAAAATCACCACAAATCCACCGGCTAGGACCAGCGAGGTAAGATAGCCCTGCGTGATCATGTCAGCGGGCACCGCCGAGCCGTTGACCATCTGCAGCGGGGCCGCTTGAAACCAGAGCCAGAGCAACCCGCCACCCATCAGAATTCCGAGGGAGACTACCGCCGAGGCTCGAAGCGCTACCGCAGCCAGTGTGAGCTGCACCAGATAAAACAGCGCAAAAGGATTCTCCAGGCCGCCTGTCCAGCGCAGGAGGAAGGTCAGGATCAACGCATCGAAGAGCATGACGTGGAAGAACCCATCCTTCATCTCCCATTGAATCTGCCGCAGCCACCACTGAAGTAGCGAATTGGTTGCGAGTGTCACGAGAACGGCCCCGCCACACGCCCAAAGCGGCACTTTCACCCCCATCCACCACACAACGAACAGGGTCAAGCCCTGACCAGTTGCCGCCAGCCACCGCAGCAGCACGAGCAACTGGGACGAAAGCGCCCCGCCTGCCCACACCTCGCTTAGGCCGAGCCAGCGCTGCCAGCGCGGGACCGGAGTGGAAGTGAGTCTGGCATCTGAAGACATTAGTTCACAGTGGATGGTGTTGTCCATCTGTCCATTCAATGCGGCGTTTTGCCGCAGTGACGCATCCGAAATGTCAGCGAGCGTGACAGGCTATGAAAATACTCACCGCATCCATCCTCGCAGCTACGATTCTAATCACGGACTCCTCCCTCCAGGCCCAGCCCACTGCGCCGGCCTCTTTCATGCTCTGCATGGCGTGCCATGGGCCGGACGGCAAAGGCATGGGTGCTGGCACGCCCACGCCGATGGCTCCACCGCTCGCCGGTTCGAAGCTGGCAAACTTCGGCGATGGCGAGTTGATGTCCTCTATCGTTTTCACCGGCATTGAGAAGCAGGACGCCAAATACTTGGGTATCATGGCTCCGCTTGGCCCGGCAATGACCGATGCTCAAATGGCTGAGGCCTTGTCCTATGTGCGCAAAAGCTTTGGCAACAACGCTACAGTTGTCACCGCCGATCAGATCAGAGCCTGGCGGGAAAAATACAACGGCAAACCGATGCAAAAGCGTACCGATTTGGAAGCCAAGCTGAAGTGAGAGCTACCGCCACTCACTTCAGCCAACACTACACAAAGTCGGGCTCCGGCCATACATCCCAATCGAAGATTAACATCTTACGCCGGGCTTGATGGGCTTGTTCGAAGCTCGATTCGGTCAGTTCGGTGCTCTTTCCGGCGCATCGGATAAGTTGCAGGACAAATGCGCCTACTTTGACGAAGCGGGCTTGATATAGGGTGAATCAGCCGGTGCTTTCGGCACCATTAGATTTTGGCGGTGGCGGCATCTTTGGCAACCTGAGCCCAGTTCACGACATTCCACCACGCGGTAATGTAGTCAGGCCGCTTATTGCGATACTTGAGGTAATAAGCGTGCTCCCAGACATCTAGTCCTAGAATGGGCGTGCCCAGATCGGCATCAGGAACGACCCCCTTCATGGTGGGGTTATCTTGGTTGGCGGTAGAAGTGACAGCGAGTTTGCCATCTGCTTTGACAATGAGCCAAGCCCAACCCGAACCGAAGCGCTTGCTGGCGGCTTCACCGAAGCGTTTCTTGAAATCCTCAATGCTGCCAAAAGTGCTCTGCAGCTTCACTGCGAGTGCGCCTTCAGGCCCTGAGGGACCGCTTCCCGCTGGTGCCATCCATTGCCAGAACATGCTATGATTGACGTGTCCTCCGCCGTTGTTTCTCACGGCCATTTGTTGGTCCACGGGGAGAGCGCTGATGTCCTTGATGAGGTCTTGGGCATTGGCATCCGACTTTCCAAGGGCATTGAGCGCATCGTTCAGTTTGGCGATATAGGAGGCGTGATGCTTGTCATGGTGGATGCTCATGGTCTCAGCATCAATGTGAGGTTCAAGCGCGGCGGGCGCATATGGCAGCGCTGGTAGAACGATTTCAGCACGGACAGAGGAAGTCGTAACGAGTGAGCCAACGGCGATCGAACTGGCGGTGGTAATAAAGGAACGTCTTTTCATATAACTACTGCTAATCCAAAGGATTTGCTTTTTCAACCCCTCCGTTTCTTCCTCCCTCCACTCAGGCCTCCGGTTCGCGGCGGGGCTCATGGTGCACTCCGGGGAAGCGGGCGGAGTGTTTCCGCATTGCGGGGCTCGTTGGAACCAGGGTTCAGAGAACTGCAGTCGAGCCTTGAAGGAGGAGCCGGGAGCTTGGATCGGTGATGACATCGGCGCATTTGAACCGAATCTGTCGGCGCAATTCCGTCCCCCTTTCCGATCTTCCCTGATCGCTTCTAGCGTGCTTTGATAGGCAGGTGCAGCGTTTCCTTTTTTTCATCACTCTGAGCCTATTTTGCGGGGCCCTTGCCATCCAAGCGTGCCAAGTGCCGGTTTTTCGCTATGCATTGGAACGCTGGGAGGCCGATGCCTACCTCGTGACCATCACCCCCGCGCAACAAGGGTTGACCGCTGCTGAACAGGCGGTGGTCGATCTGCTCAAGGCCTCCTCGAAAGATGCCAACGCACCGGCCAATCTCGAAGTCCTCGTCTCTCCTCCGAACACCAGCCTTTCCACTGCCACATTGGAATTGTTTTATCCCCGAAAATTGCGGGGCGTGCTGGGCCATGCCCTATGGTCAGGTCCGGTGACCCGGGAAAATGCGGAGGGTATCCTTGATTCGCCGGTGCGGGCAGAACTGCGGAAACGGATCCTCAAGGGAGAGTCTGCCGTCTGGGTTCTCGTCGAAAGCGGCCATGCCACCGCTGATGACGCAGCGGCAGGCCTGTTGGAAAAAATCTCCCAGGAAGCCGAGTCGATTCTCAAGTTGCCCGATGGAGTCATCACCCCCGATGAAGCGCTGGCCCGAGGGCCGCACGCTCAGTCCAAGGAAGATGACATTCTCGCTTCCAGCCTGCCCCTGAAAGTGGATTTTTCGTTGCTCAAGGTTTCCAGAAAAGACCCGAAGGAAGCGGTGCTGCTTTCCATGCTTTTGAATTTGGAGGATGACCTGGGTGATTATGCGCAGGAACCAATGGCTTTTCCTGTTTTTGGCAGAGGGCGGGCCCTCGAACCCTTGATCGGAAAAGGCATTCATCGGGACAATCTACTCGAGCATTCCACCTATCTCTGCGGGGCCTGCTCCTGCGAAGTCAAAGACCAGAATCCGGGAATCGATCTCCTCCTCGCCGCTGGGTGGGATGCCATTCTGAGTGACCTGACCGGATTGGAGGATCTGGCAAAACCGGTCACCGTTAAATCGGATCCGCTTCCCGCCGAAACGGTCACTCCCTCAGATTCTGTCAAAACCCATACACCTTCCAGAACGGTCCTGATTTGGCTGGCCGCCTTGCTACTGCTGCTGGGTGCGGGGAGGCTTCTGCGAAGAGGTCGAGGCCCTGCCTGAAATTCACTCAGTCCCCCACCCCGGGACAATCAAAGAATTCCTCACCGCCGGGATGGAAAAAGCCTGGCGTCGCCGATGTTGAAACACATTGACCTCACGAAAACCGGCCCTCTCAAGTAGGTCCAAGGCCTCGGTAAACCCATCACTGACCCGTCCTGGAATATGGGAATCGGAACCGATGACGATCGGGATCCCCCGCTCCGCCATCATGGAGAGCATCTCCGGCCCAGGATTCATTTCCGGGAAATTTTTGTTCCTCCCCGAAGTGTTGAGTTCCATGGCCACCCCGGTGGCGGCAATGCGGTCCAGGGCCCGGGCGATCTCGTCTTTGACCAAATCGAAGTCCCACTCGCTGGGCGTGGCATTTTTCACCAAATCCGGATGGGAAAGGCAGTCAAAAAGCCCCGATTCGGCTGATTCGGCCAGATGGCCGAAATAGCCACGATGGAAGGCCAACAGATCCCCCGTGTAAAAGGCATCCAGGTACTCAGGAATGTGCCAGTGAACCGAGCCGAGGATGTAATGAAAATCAGCCCGACGATGCAGGTCTTCCAGCCACGCCTCCATCCCTGGAAACCAATCACTCTCCAAACCGAGACGAACCTCGAATCCCTCAGGCGCCGCGGCTCCGGCCCTGCGGATCAGTTCCACATAGGTCTCAAACTCTTCGGGCCGCATCCTCACGGCGTGCGAAAACCGGTCCGGCATCGGACTGTGGCAGGTGAAGACAATACCCCGGAGACCTGCCGAATGCCCCTGGGCCACATACTCTTCTGGTTCTCCGAAGGCGTGACGGCACAGCGGAGTGTGCATGTGCGAATCGAAAAATAACGCCTCTGGGGCCGTGGCTTCCTTATTCTCCATTCCAGTTTTATTTATGCCCATGTGGGATTCTTATCCCCCGATGGTTCAGAGCGTCTCGATTTCGAAGACGATGTGGCGCCCGCCCTGATTTCGCTCGGAATGCCGCCGCACGGGGCGCCCCAGGACTCTTTCGAACATGATTTGCTCCATCCGCTCCAAGGTCGGATACTTTTCAAAGATGGATTGAAGAGGATTGTGCTGCTCAATGATGCGCAACCCGAGCTTGGGGTCGTAGGAGCAGGTGGAAACGTGACCTGTTTCGTCCCTCAGTTTGGCCAGAATGGAGGCCCGGTCCGCCACCGAGGTGGCAGATTTCATTTTGCGCTGATAATGGGCGGTCATTTCCTGGAAATACCCAAACATGAGTTTTTCCGGGGCATTGGAACCAAACTGCAGTTCCGTGGCCTTGATCAGGCTGTGCAAGACTTCGGACCCTGCTTCAGGAAATAATCCATCGGCTTTTTCCGTCAACCGGTAGGTGTTGACGGAGCGCGCCCCATCCCCAAGTCTTTTCCCCAGGGACAGGTAGCCCAGATCTTCCAAGGCTCGGCAATGCTTTTTCAGTGCCGGCGGAGTCATTCCGAGATCGTCCGAAAGTTCCTGCAGAGAGCGGTTCGGCACTCGCTTCAACGTGCGGATAAGATCAAACCATGGCGGCTTGATCAATTCTCTGAGGGACTCAAAAGTCATGCTGGGGCAAAGTGTCTGCGATCCCCGCCTTGTGCATCTGCTCGGGGCTCTGCAATATTTGCTGGAAACGCCTTCTGTCAAACCAGCGTCCACTGTTTCGTGTTCTCAGGGGCAATTTCCTCAAAATACCCAACGCTGGGCCTTAAATCGGACCGTGGATGAACCTTGGAGAACGAGTAAGGTTTTTGGGATTACGGCGTCGTAAGGATTTTCCTCTCAAATTTCCATAATGTCCGCCACCCATTTGCCTGACGCAAATCACCCGAAGCATGCTTTCGCCAGTGGTGCCAGTCTGATGCCGACCATTGACATTCCGGCAACTAGGAATGAGTTTTCCGGACCTGACACCGCAGTGACTGCACCCACTCTCGCCCCGGCGGCACGACATCCTGACCACGATTTCCGATCCCATGCTCCGGGAGGCTGGTCGGAGGTGCCTCCCGATCTGTGGAACGATGCCAATTGGCAGCTGAAAAACCGGATCACCAGCCTTGCCCAGGTGGAGCAACGCCTCCGCCTCACCCAGGAGGAGCGCAGCGGCATTCTCCTGAGCGGGACGAAATTGGCGATGGCGGTGACGCCCCACTTCTTCAATCTGATTGATCCGGACGATTCCGGATGCCCCATCCGGAGACAGGTCATTCCCAGGGTCGAGGAGACTTGGACGGAGGATTATGAAATGGCCGATCCCTGCGGGGAGGACAGCCACATGCCGGTGCCGGGACTGGTGCACCGCTATCCAGACCGGGTGCTGTTCCTCGTGACCGACCGATGCGCCAGCTACTGCCGCTACTGCACCCGCAGTCGGGTCGTCAGCGGGGCGGGACAACAAGAGCTGGAAACTGATTTTGATGCCGCTTTCCGCTACCTCGAAAACCACACTGAAGTGCGGGATGTTCTGCTTTCCGGGGGAGATCCCCTCCTTTTCTCCGACGCAAAATTGGAACGGATCCTCAGCCGGCTGCGTTCCATCGAACACATTGAGTTCCTGCGGATCGGCAGTCGGGTGCCGATCTTTTTGCCCCAGCGGATCACCCCGCAGCTCTGTGATATGCTGTCGCAGTATCACCCGCTTTGGATGAGTGTGCACGTCAATCATCCCCGGGAATTGACCGAGGAAGTTCGAGACGCGCTCGGCAGGCTGGCGGGTGCGGGCATTCCTCTGGGGAATCAGAGTGTCCTCATGGCAGGGGTCAACGATGATTTATTGACGATGCGGACCCTCGTGCACAAGCTGCTGCGCTGCCGCGTCCGGCCCTACTACCTCTACCAGATGGACCTGATCACTGGCTCCAGCCACCTGAGGGCGCCCGTCGCCAAAGGCTTGGAACTGATTGAGGGTCTGCGTGGACACACGACCGGCTATGCCATTCCCCAGTATGTGATCGATGCCCCGGGCGGTGGAGGCAAAATCCCCGTGAATCCCGGGTATGTCCTGCATCGGGACAACGAACGCGTGGTGCTGCGCAATTTCGAAGGCCGCGTTTTCGAGTATCCTGAAGCCCCCAGTCATTTTTGATCTTCGCCTCCTGAAGCAGCGACGAGCTGGGCGCGGTCACAATGGGAACTTGCGTTCCGTGGCCGGAAGGGAAAGAGTTTCCCTTCCCAGCCCATGCTTTTTGAACTGCGAACCAGTATCCCGGAGGTTTCCTCGCCTTGGAGGACCGTCCGAGATCTCCTGCTGTCCGGGAAAGTCCGGGATGCCAGATTTCAATCGGAAGAACTCCGGCGGAGTACCTCGGTGGTTTCTGCCAACGATTTTC
>JADZAX010000570.1 GCA_020852405.1 Verrucomicrobiales bacterium | reverse complement strand
GATGTCAAGGGGCTGGTCTCCGATGTGTTCGACCGGCTCGAGAAGCCCCAGCACCACGGGGGGGTGCTTGTCAGCCGGACTCTCGCGTGTCTGGCCGCTGCGCGGCGTGGCCTGTCGGAAACGGAACTGCTGACCGTTTTGTCTTCGGACGCTGAACTCATGGACGAGCATCGCCGCAGAGCCCCTGATTCGCCGATAACCCCACATCTGCCATTCGTGGTTTGGTCGAGGCTCCACGCTGAACTCCAATCCTTTCTGACTGTCAGGTCTTATCAGGGAACACGATTGATGGACTTCTATCACCGCGATGTGGCCGAAGCGGTCCGTTCACGATACCTAGATGGCACTGACCGTACGCGGGCTCATTTGGCGCTGGTCCGGCTGTTCGGCCCGCAAGGCTCCGTGACTACCGTCGCGGATACGGTTTCAGGACGACGGGCTGCTGTAAACAATCGATTCACCGACGAATATCCCTGGCAGTTGGCAGCCGCTGCCACATGCGGCACAGTCGAATGCAAGGCGGAGTTGGAGAAAGTCCTCACGGACCTGGGTTTTGTTGAGGCGAAGTGTCTGGCCGGTGCACTCTACGATCTCGAAGCAGACTATATCAGGGCCTTCGCCGTCATTGATCAGGACCGGGATGAATCGCGCCTGGCCTTGATGCGGCAATACGCCGCAAGCATCGTTGACTACGTGCGGCAAAGCCGCCTCGATTCCGATGAAACGGGCCGGGGCGGAGACGCTTTCCAAGTGAGACGGTCCTTCCCGCAGCTTGCGCCCACCCAGGACACCCCTGAATCTGGACAGAGCCGTCCGGGGACAAAAAGTCGGCTGGCCGAGTTTGCCCAGTTTGTATCCACGCATTCCCACAAGCTCCTGGAGTATCCTTACGAGACGGCCCAGTTTGCCCGGCGCTATCGCTCCGGGCAGAGTGTGGTTGATGAAGGCATCCGGCTTTCCCGGTCACGCCGCCTGGTGGAGTTCGCGATCGAGCCGCCTATGCCGAACGCTGATCTGTCAGGCCGCTGGTTGCGCACCCTGCGGCATGACGCCAAATCAGTCGCGATCGATGCGACCGGCAGGATCGGCATGACAGCGGGAGGACGGACCGGTGCCGTGCGGTTCTGGGATCTTGTCACAGGAGCGCCGGTGCGGATCACGAATGAGCATCATGATGACATTGACCATGTGGCCATGACCCCCGACGGTAGAATAGGAGTGTCTGGCGGGGGAACCTGGTCTATTTTGGCAACCGGCGGCACTATGGACGGTATAAACGTGGTTGCACCCACCTTGGGGAATGATGGGCGCCCGATGAAGATCACGCCCGACTATACTTTGAGAATTTGGGATGCAGGGGTTGGAGAGTGTGTAGGTCTGCTCCATGGCCATACCGACGCCATCGAAGCGGTGGTGGTAAGCGCGGATGGTGCCATCGCGGTTTCGGCTGGGCGGGACCACACCATTCGCCATTGGGATATTCGAAATAGCCGGTGCGTCCGCATCATTCGCAATGCTCTTCTTATCGACAGCCTGTCCATGGATGCCTTGGGAAGAGTCTGCGTTGGCGTCAGTAGAAACGGGCGGCTCCACATCTGGGAGGTTGGCACGCAAGACTGGAAGTTGATGCAACCGCCGTCTGGCCAAGCGTATCGAGCCGCGAAAGTCACGCCGGATGGCAGGTTCCTCGCGGCCATCACCAAGCAAGATCTGTTCGTGTGGGAACTGGGCTGTGATGAGCCAGTGGTCCATCGGGTCTTTCCCGAGGAACTCGACAAGGCGTTTTGCCTTTCGCCCGAAGGCCGGTATTTTTATGGCTCCACCAAGAAAAGTGATCTCCTGATCTCGGATCTGCATGACGATGCCAGGCCGCCGAGAATCATTCCGGGAGCGGGAAGCGAACATGCGATCGCCATCACGCCAGATGGCCGATACTTGCTCAACGCGACTGGCGGTGAGACCCGCCTGTGGGACCTGGCCGCCGTGTCAGAAACGCAGGACACGGACCCGAAGCAGGACATCCTCTTCACGGATACCGGGATCGTGGGCCGCAATGGAGCGCGCCTGGTTCGTGCGAAGAGCGACGCCGGACAAGCCACTTCCCTGATTTTCCCGCCGGAGGGCGAGGCCACGGCCGGGTGGGAACCGCGCCAGGTTCCGCTGGCATCGTTCGCGGGAAAAGACCTGCCGAAGGTTGCCTTCCTTTCCTCCGGAAGCCGTCTGGCCACGTTGGATGCTGGCCGGGGCGTTGAGCTCTGGAACACACAGGACGGCAGCCGGCTGGCTGCTCCCGTGGCGGAGAAACCCTCGCACCTGGCCGCGGGAGAGGAGTCAGGCATGTTCGGGTTTGTCACCGGCGAAAAGGAAATTCAGATCCATGATGGTGAGAAGGGTCAAATCCACCGCTTCAATGATCACGCTCATCCCATAGGCGCTATCGGGCTGAGCCAGGACGGCACGGTGGCGGTTTCCGTGGGTGGCGAAGAGGAGAATTGGGGTAAGACTGACCAGGATGACAAGGGCGGGGACT
>JADZAX010000569.1 GCA_020852405.1 Verrucomicrobiales bacterium | reverse complement strand
GACGATGGTCTCGGTTCCGGCACCTTCGGCGAGGAAAATGTTCACGCTGTCGTGCGCGTCCATCTTTTTGAGGAGACGCTCGGTTTCGGATTCCATGTCCACATCCATCTCCGGAACCCAGACGGCATCGATGTCCCAGCGGACGTGATGCAGCAAGGCCTCGGGCAGCCAGTCATACTGGTGCAGGCTTTGGCGGTAATCATAAGCCGTGGCCGCGGTGAGCCAGCCAGAGTGACGCCCCATGACCTCGTGGATGATGAGCTGGCGGTAGCTGGTGGTGTTTTCGTTGGCGATGTTGCGGAAAAACCGCGCTCCCTGTTCGGCGGCGGTCCAGGCTCCCAGAGTCTGCTTGATGGGATAGACGTCGTTGTCCACCGTTTTGGGCAGACCGACCACCGTCAGTTCGTAACCGTGCTCGTGGAGATACTGCGCCAGATCGGCGGCGGTGGTGTTGGTGTCGTCACCGCCGATGGTGTGGAGGATACGCACGCCGTCTTTGACGAGCTGGTCGGCGGCGACCTTGAGAGGATTCTGTCCCGGCAGGACCAGGCCCCGTTTTTCGCAATCCTTCACGTTCGTCAACTTGACGCGGCTGTTGCCGATCGGGCTGCCGCCGAAACGATAGAACACTTCGCACTTTTCCCGCACCGATTTGGGGAACGTGTAGGAGGCTCCCAGCAGCAGACCATGGTAGCCATTGAGATAACCGATCAGCTCCGCATCAGGCGCCAGAGTGTTGTATTCGTGGATCAGTCCTCCGATGGAAGCGGAAAGACACGGGGCAATGCCACCGGCGGTGAGGAACGCGATTTTCATGGTAACTGGATTGAGGGATGCCAGGGGAGAATTTTGGGGCGACTCTGCCGCCGGGAGAGGGATTTGTCAAGGAGGGGGCCCGGGAGCGGACCACCTGCCGCTTTCTTGGCGATTGACGAAGGGAGGCTTCGGCGCTACCCGGTCCCTCCCCGGAAAACGAGGGGGGATTTTTATCTATATGGCACGCTATTTCGCAGGATTGGATGTGGGGGGAACGACGGTGAAGTCGGTCCTGGTTGATGAAACGGGAGAAGTCGCCGGATCAATGGTGGAGGTGCGCAGCCACGTCAAAGAGGGCTACGAAGCGACCTTTGCCCAACTGGAGAGCGCCCTCGACCAGTTGCTTGTCCCATTGGGGGCGAGCCGTTCAGAAGTCCGGGGGATCGGCCTGGATGTGCCAGCTCCTTCCTCCCATGGCGTCATCTGGGGAAAGGCGAATCTTGCCGAAGATTGGGTGGGCACCAACATCCGAGACCGTTTTTCGGAACGCATCGGGGTCCCGGTTCACATGACGAATGATGGCAATGCCGCCGCCGTGGGTGAATATTCCCTTCGCCACAAGGGCGTCGGCGGACTGCTCTTTGTCGCGCCCGGCACCGGGCTCGGCGGAGGTTTCGTCCTCCCCGGAGGGGGACTCTACGAGGGTGCCAACGGATTGGCCCTCGAGGTCGGCCACATTTCCGTGCCCTTCCTCGAAGAGGACGGGGAACTGCCCACCTGCGCCTGCGGCTGGAAAGGCTGCGTCGAGGCGTGGGTGTCGCTGGTGGCGCTGCGCCGCCGCCTCCGAGTCGAACTGGCCAAGTCAAAGTGGGCGGACCACGAATTGGCCCAGAGTGAAGCCCCGGTGGAAGAGAAAGCCTTCCGCCTGCGCGAGTTCGCCGAAAAAGGGGATGCTCTGGCGACGGAGATCTTCCAACGACAGGGTCACATTCTCGGGTATGCCCTGGCCGACTTGGTCCGTGTCTTCGACCCCGGACTGGTTGTCATCGGAGGTGGTCTGGCCGAAACCGGGTTCCGCGACCGCTACCTTGACTGGGTCCGCGGCGGTTTCCAGGAGCGAGCCTGGCCCATGTATGTCCACAGCCCGATCGATCCGGAAAAGGCCACGACCCGGTTTGAATGGGCCGTCGGAGGCGATTCTGCGGCCGCGCTGGGCATGGCCTTCGTGGCGCGAGAGCTGTTCGGCTGATGCTCGGACCGGAGTTGGGCGGATGAATATCCGAGAACCGCACTCCTGCCTCCTTACCAGGACGGAGCGCACTCAGCTTTGTCTGGACCGGGACAAGGCGGGAATGCGATGCTTTTATCCGCGGATTGAGATCGGCATGGTGGCAAGGCGACGCAAGCGTTGGGGCGTCCGGCGTGCAGGGGGAGGCGGACCCACCGGGAGGTCTTACCGCTCCTTTTTTTGGCTCGCCAGAGAAGCCGCAAACCTCCATATTCGGTGGGTTGTCGATCCCTACCAGCCAAAACCATGAACCGCAAAAAAGCCTCCGATTTCGATCCTGAAGTGCTGCAACTTTTCGACCGCTATGTTCATGGTCAATTGGACCGGCGCGGATTCCTCCAGCAGGCCGCCCGCCATGCCACGGGAGGATTGACCGCAGCGGCGATTCTGGAAAGCCTCGCACCGAACTATGCCTGGGCCCGCCAAGTGGAGCCGGAGGATCCGCGGATCCGGACGTCCGTTGAGACCATCGATTCCCCGGGAGGCCATGGACGGATCAAAGGGCTCCTCGTCCGACCGGCAGCAGGAGGCGGCAAATTTCCCGGAGTCCTCATCGTGCACGAAAACCGGGGATTGAACCCTTACATTGAGGATGTCGCCCGGCGTCTCGGAGTCGCCGGATTCCTCGCCTTCGCCCCGGATGCGCTGACTTCCCTGGGAGGCTACCCGGGCAATGACGACGAAGGTCGCGCGATGCAGCAGAAGCTCAATCCGGACAAAATCACGGAAGATTTCACCGCCGCCGCCCGTTGGATTCACACCCATCCGGCGAGCTCCGGAAAAACCGGCGTGGTGGGCTTCTGTTTCGGTGGTGGCATGGCCAACACTTTGGCGGTCCGCCTGCCTGAAATCATTGCCGCCGCCGTCCCCTTTTATTGGCGGCAACCGGCGACGGAAGAAGTGCCCAAGATCAAGGCCGCGCTGCTGATCCACAATGCCGGACTCGATCAACGCATCCTGGATGGAGCCCCCGCCTATGAAGCCGCGCTGAAAGCCGCCGGCGTCACATTTACCTCCCATGTCTATGAAGGGGTGAACCACGGCTTTCACAATGACACCACTCCGCGGTATGATGAGTCGGCGGCGACTTTGGCGTGGACCCGCACCATCGCCTTTTTCGAGACCACCCTGAAGTAGATGGTCCGACCCACCGGACCGTCAGAAAACCGAACGAACCTTTTCCAACCCACCGACATCTCCGCTCATGCCTCCAACCGATCCTTCCCGCCGCCGCTTTTTGCGGGTTTCCTCGTCACTCGCCGGGGGGCTCCCGTGGCTGGCCTTCTCTTTGAAGGCCCAGACCACCCGTCCCAATGGCCCACTGCTGGCCTATGTGGGGACTTACAGTTCTCCGTTGCACGATGTGCGGCCGACCCAGGTGGATCTGCCCCCCGGCAATGGGCACGGCATCCATCTTTTCCAAGTGGACCGAGGGACCGGAGCCATGACCCCCAGCGGCATCCAGGAAATGGGGACCAGCCCGAGCTGTCTCGCGTTGAATGCGGCAGGCACGCACCTCTATTCCGGCAATGAAACAGACCGGATGGGCGAGGACGGTGCCGGATCGGTCAGCGCTTTCTCAATCGCCCCCGGGACCGGTCAACTGACTCTGCTTAACACGGTCAGTTCAGGAGGGGCCGGCCCGGCCCATCTCAGTGTCCATCCTTCTGGAAAATTCGTCCTCGTGGCCAACTATTTCGGAGGTTCTGTCGCGGTGCTGCCGATCCTGCCGGACGGGAGCCTGGGGAAGGCCACCGATCTCAAAAAGGACGTCGGAACGGTGGGCCCCACGCGGGCCACGAACGCCCCTCCGGGCAGTTTCGCCATCAGTGGTCACGACCAAGCCCATGCCCATATGATCGAGGCCGATCCCTCGGGACGGTTCGTGCTGCATTCCGATCTTGGGTTGGACCGGATTTATGTTTGGAAATTTGATGACCAGACCGGAGTCCTCTCCCCGAACGATCCTCCCATGGTCGCCCTCCCTCCGGGAGATGGGCCCCGTCACTTTGCCTTCCATCGCCGGGGAAGGTGGCTTTATTCACTCCAAGAAGAAGGCTCCAACATCGTGCTCTTTGACTACGAGGGGGCCACCGGCAGGCTGAGTCCGCGGCAAACCATCTCCAGCCTCCCACCGGGGTTTGCCGGGAGCAACTTCTGCTCCGAGATCATGGTGTCCTCTGATGGCCGGTTTGTCTATGCGGGCAATCGGTTGCATGACAGCATCGCGGTGTTTGCGGTCGGTGACACGGGAACGCTGACCTTCGTCGGCGAGGAATGGACCAGGGGCGATTATCCCCGCAGCTTCAGTTTCGATCCTTCGGGGACGTTCCTCTACTCCTGCAACCAGCGGGCGGACAACATCTCGGTCTTCCGCGTCGACCAGACCTCCGGAATGCCGGTTTTCACAGGGCATTACACTCCCGCGGGAAATCCCTCGATCATCGTCTTCCGTGATTTTGGCGGGCAGGGCCAGGCCTGATTTCAACTTTAGGGAGGGACATCCATACTCGAGATAACAAAGCCGCCCGCCTGGGCCATGGCATTAGCTAGACCCCGGGTTTCGCTCCAGTCCCTGAGCAAGGCGGCTTGGGCCGATCGCAGGGCTTCCGGCGGAGACTCGCCTCGGAAAACTCCGGCGTAGAATCGTTTCATCAACTCGACGGTGGCACTGTCGTCCACTGGCCACAGAGAGGATAGGCAATGACGGGCTCCCGCAGAATGAAGTGCCCGCGAGATTCCCAATACCCCCTCACCTTTCTCCGTGGATCCCAGACCACTTTCACACGCGGACAAGGTCACCAAGGTGGTGTCCTGCAAAGGTAGTGATGCCGCTCCCACTGCCGTGAGGAACCCATCCAAACTGGCGCCTCCCCTGCGATCAGAGCGATCCCTCAGTTGTTGAACAGTAGCTTGTGCACCGGCGAGGGCGACAAAGCTACTGTAAAACGGAAGTTCCAAAGGCAGGCTGCGATCCTGGAGCACGGGAAGCACGCCGCCATGGGTGGCCAAATGCACGATGGCACAGCCTGCCGAATTGCGTGCCACTGCGGACTCGCTGGCATCCCTCCCTTCCAGCAGGACCGTGGCCCAACCCGCCTGACGTGCCGATGCGTCCACTTCCCGAACCTCCTCGGCAGTGCCGGGAAGAGCGCTGAATTCCATCCCTGCAGACGCATAGGAATGGGCGATGGTTGAGGTCACTTTCCGACCGCCCGGGCTTGGAGCCGACGATAGGAAATCTACATCCCCCACCAAACGCATCTTCTTGAGAAGCTGCGGAAGCAACTCTTTGTGTGGACGGATCACCACCCTGGCGGAAGGAACTAGGCTGATGGTGGTGTGTTGAGCGAGAAATGTACCGTCAGGGCCCTTCATCGCGGCAAAAGGTACGGACTGCAGTTCACCATCAGGGCAGAGAAACCATCGATTGATCCCAGGGGCAGCCTCCCAGAGGGGAGCAAGAATCTTCTCAAACAACTTCTGGTTGAATTTCACGACTCCGGAGTCGTCCGAATTTAGAATCGCTCCGCGAAAACCAGCAATGAGCTGGTCTATCTCCGCCTCCTCCCCGAGATCGAACCAGCGGATGCCGGGACTGGAAGTGGTGTAAAGTACCGCACCATAACGTCGGTGCCCAGAGTAATCGACCCGCCAAGGTTCCGACACGCAGAAGTCGACCAAGGCCGTACCTTCCGCCAAGGCTTGGCTCACCTTCCCGGGAGATACCCGAAGGGACTGCAGCAAATCCTCGGTGTCGATTCCGATGCGCTTGCGCAAACCACTCACCTTTTCCTCCAGTTCGCTGCGAAGGGTGCTCCTCACTCCCTGCGTGGCGGCGTCGGCACTCGTCGAGGCTTCTCTCAGCGCCTGCAGTTCGGTCTGAACATTCCGTAATTCGTGCACAGCCGCAGCTTTGCCTTCTTTTTCCGCCTTGAGGCAGGCAGAACGCTCGGCGAATACCGATTCGAGGACCGCTCCCTTGGTCAACAGCAGGCATTCAGCAATCAAAAGTGGATCTTGGTGCCTCACCAACAGACCCAATGGACTGCGATCCCGGCTCCAGCCGATTCGCCGGGTCTCGCTGGAAAAGAGCATCATCGCGCCCATCTCTTCCCGGATCCGGTCCATAAGGCGGTTCATGCAGTCCCCCTCGTCCGGGTGGCCGGTCTCAAGAGCCATCCATGCCGTGGCTTGCTCAATGTCGCTCTGCAAGACCGGGTAGTTGGCGGTGCCCGGATTGCCGGTCGAGTGGATGACTTCGTCAAAAAGTGTTGCAGCTTCCTTCTGGCGGCTATCGGCCAGCAATCCCCGGATCAGCGGCACTGCTTTCCTCAAAGTCTCTGGATGGGAAGCGCCGTCCACCAGCACCCCCATTGCATGGCCCTTTTTCAGGGCCTCAACAGCTTCTGCGCGGCTCCCGGGACGATATTCCAGCAAGGCTCTGCCCAAATTGGTCCAAGAAAGTGCCAATTCCGGGTGAGGTTTGTCCTTCAGGGATTCACGGCGGATGTCCAGCGCTTCTCGCAAATGCACCAAAGCCAGGTCGGTGTTCCCTGACATTTCCTCCAGTATGCCAAGGTTGTTGTAGGGATGACCCCGCTTTTTGTCGACCCCGTTGTTAAGACGCAGAAGCATCATGTCCCTCGCCTGTTCATATGGTTGCCGAGCAGCCGCAAAGTCACCCATGTCCAGGTAGATTCCTCCCAGCACAGATAATTCGCTGGTGACATTCGCATCCGGCCAAGCGCTCATGAATTCAAGAGCCTTGAGGCAATACTGCTCAGCTTCGGACAATTTCCCCATCCCCAAATAAAGTCTCGCCAGATTGTTGTAAACCCCCTTCCGGTTGGTGATTACTGTCTGGCGCGAAATTTCAGCTTCCCATCGGGCAATTTTATCTAATTTCGCTGATGGCTCCTTAGGCAGGGGAGTCTTCTCGATGAGTGGAAGCAAAGCCAGAAGGGTCTTCTCCGCCGCCACGTATTGACCGGCAAGTTCTTGCGCCGCGGCCAAATTTCCCAGAGCAGCGAGGGTTGTCGGATCACTGCCGCCATAGGTCCGCTTGGCAGACTCATAGTTTTTCGAGGCCAATGGAAGCGCTTTCCGCCCGTCGCCGTTTTCCAAGGCGCGGCGCAATTCAAGGGCAGGCTGGACCATCTCCATCAGCTCGGAGAGAGAAGGTCCGCAGGATCCAGTCGGAGCGTGGAAAACCAGGGCGCAAGAAACCAGCAGGTGCGGCAGAGATAGCAGCCTCACCCAAAAACCTCTCCACCGGCCGGAACCACTTCCAAAATATGCGTCAGGATTTTTGCTCCACATTGTGCGAAAAAGTTGGCTAGACGGTTGTTTAAAGCAGCGCACGACCGTCCTTCGCCTCCCAGGAGCCTGATCCGAACTTCACTTTCCTCCTTCGCGGTGGTCCAGCACCATCAGCAGGAAGGCAAAGTCCCGGGCCGTTTCATCGAGCGCCGCAAACCTCCCCGAGGCGCCCCCGTGACCGGTGTCAAGATTGGTCCAGAGAAGCAGTGGGGCCTTGCCCTGGTTTTCCTGGCGCAGTTTGGCCACCCATTTGGCGGGCTCCCAGTAGGCGACCCGCGTGTCATTGATGCCTCCGGAAGCCAGCAGAGCCGGGTAGGTCTGTGGCTTCACATTGTCATAAGGGGACCAGGAAAGGATGCGGCGGAAAGCGGTTTCCTCGCCGGGATCGCCCCATTCCTCGTATTCTCCGGTGGTCAACGGCAGACTGTCGTCGAGCATGGTGTTGACACAGTCCACGAAAGGCACACCGGCGACGAGCGCGCGGAACAGGTCGGGACGGAGATTCGCCACCGCACCGATGAGGAGCCCCCCCGCGGACGCCCCCCGAGCGCAGAGCCGGTCCGGACGGGTGTAATGCCGGGCGATGAGATGCTCGGCACAGGAGATGAAGTCGGTGAACGTGCGGACCTTGTGCTCGCGGCGTCCGGCTTCATACCAGATCCTGCCGAATTCTCCTCCCCCGCGAATATGGGCGGTGGCGCAGATAAAACCCCGGTCCAGCAGACTGAGCAGACTCGGATCGAACCAGGGATCGGAAGAAATGCCGTAGGCCCCATAACCCTCCAAGAGAAGCGGGGCGCTGCCATCGACCGGGGTGTCGCGGCGCCTGACGATCGAGATGGGAACGGCCACTCCGTCGGCCGCCCGGGCTTCCAGACGCTCCACCACATAGGGAGCCGGGTCGTAGCCGGGGACCTCTTTTTGCTTCAACAAGGTCAGTTCCCCGGAGGTGGCCGAAATGTCGTAGACACGGTAGGGGGTGATCTGGGCGGAGTAGTAGAGCCGGTAGGAACGGGCCCCGTATTCGGGATTGTCCCCGCTTTCCATGGCATAGGAACTCTCGGGAAACCCGACCGTGCGCTGGTGGCCGGTGGCAAAATCATGGAGCCGCAACACCGGCAACCCCTGCTCCCGCGTTTCGATGGCCATCCAGGTCTCAAACGGCTCGACATAGCGCACAAAGACGGCAGGGTCGTAGGGCATGACGTCCTTCCAGCCGGACTTTCCGGGCTGACTCACGGCGGTTTTGACGAGCTTGAAATTGGTCGCACCGTCCGCGTTGGTGACGATGTAAAAATCCTCCGCATGGTGATCCACGCGGTAGATGAGCCCCGTCTCCCTCGGCTGGATCATCCTCCACTTTTCTGCCGGATGGGCCGCATCAAGAAAGAAGCACTCGCTGGTGTCGCGGCTGCCTGACTCGGCGATGAGATAGGCTCCGCTGCGGCACCGGAAGGCGCCAAGATTGAAAGCCGGATCCTTCTCACGCAGAACCTCGACATCTTCCGACACCGGAGTGCCCAGAACGTGCCGCATCAGCCGGTCAGGACGCAGAGTGTCGTCAGCGAGGACATAAAACAGGGTCTGGTTGTCGGAAGCCCAGGCCCCGGCGTCTCCGAAAGGCACCTTCGGGATCTCATCGGCGAGCAGTTCTCCCGTCGTGAGATTTTTGAATCGAAGGGTGTAGAGGTCGGTGCCGTCGGTGTTTTCCGTGAAGGAAGCGATGACCTGATCAGGACCGGGGTTGAGCTCCCCCAAGCTATAGTAATCGTGTCCCGCAGCCCGGACGTTTTCATCGAGAAGGATTTCCTCGGGAGCGTCCATGGTCCCTTTGCGTCGGGCATGAATGCCATATTCCTGGGTACCCTCGGTGCGGTGGTAATAATGGTATCCCCCTTGGAAAACGGGAACCGAAACGTCGGTTTCCTTGATGCGTTTGCGCATCTCCAGAGTCAGGGTGTCGCGGAGTTTTTTGACCGGGGCGAGCTGGCGCTCGGTCCAATCATTTTCCGCCTTCAAATATTTCATAACGGCCGGATCTTTGCGGTCACGCAACCAGAACCAGGGATCCTGGCGGTCCACACCATGACGTCGGTCTAGGTGGGAACGCTGCGGAGCGAGAGGGGGCCGGGCGGTCTCCTCCGGAAAAGCGGGAGCGGGGAAATGCATGGCGAGAAGAAGAACGCAGGAAGACAGCAAACGGTTCATGGCAGGGTGATTTGAATCAAATCCTTGTTCCTCGACGTTTCCAACCCCAGCCCCCCAATCCCAACACCAGGATCAGGGCAAGAAGGAGAACCATTTTTCCCCGCCCAGGAGCGTTAGAGTCAGGCGGGGACACCGGAGACGCCGAGGAAGCGGCAGAATATGCGGAGACGTCGAGAACATAGCTTTCTTCCCCTGGGAAAAGGGAACTGATGCGCTCCACCGGTTTGCCATCGAGTTGATTGCGAAACATCACAGCGACTTCCCCGTCCTTCAGAGCTTTCAACTGGTATCCCGTCAACTCGTTTGGCACAGTGATCTCCCACGTTCCCCGCAACATGACGGGATCATCGAGTTTGTCCAAGGGCCCTCCACCCAGCGTGGTGAAGCGGAATTCAAAGCGGGGCTCAATCCGGCCTCCGGGGAGCAGTCTCAGTTCCACCGTCTTGGCCAGATACTCATGGATCCGGGTCATCCAGTCCGTGGTCTCCGCCTCGGTCATTTTCTGCAAATACCAATGAAGCACATAAAGCTCCTCTTCGGGCTTGGCTGGGACGAGAAGACACCGGGCATCTACCTCCACCTCAAACCGGATGGTGGGACTACCTTTGGTGAAAAACCCCGTGACCACCGTCTCCGGAGGTGGATGCGCCCAGACGCTGACTGCAGGGATCCCAAGCAAGAACAGGAAGAGGACAACGAAAGCAAATGAACGGGAGGTCACAAATGGATACCATGGCGGCAATTCCTCCGCCTGCATCCTGAAATTCCGGCGGAATCATGACCGAAAGGAAGCTTGGCCAAAATGCTACCGGATCCGGCTTGCCAGATTGCTCCGATGATGGCATGGTCAGCCTGTTTATCCCATTAAATTCAACACCAAAGGGAAAACCACCTATGAAAACCATCCGCATTGCACTCGCCACCATCGTGTCCGCCTTCGCCATCAGCTGCGAAAAAGCACCGGAATCCAAGCCTGAAGGCACCGCCGCCCCAGCGACTCCTGCCGCTACAGCGCCTGCGACCCCAGCGGCTCCTGCCGCCGAAACGAAGTAATTTCGTGGTGTGATCTGCGGTGCGGGAAACCGTCATCGCAAGATCCTGCTTTTTGGAAAGCCCTGTGATGCGTTGCGTCACCGGGCTTTTTGTTTTTCTCGGAACCTCCGAACGGCCATCTCACGAAACAACGACCCATCCTCGCTCAGACGGATCCTTCCCGTTGAGCCATGAATTAAATATCCATACATGCCAAATTATCTATAATTTCCCTGCGATTCCCAGCCATTTCAAACCAAACCCGATCACCACAGGAGAGCTGAGCAACCCCACCACGGTGGTGGCAATCACCACTTGGGCGGCCGTGGCAGCGCGGCCACCGTAGATCCGTGCCAGCATGATGGGCATCAAGGCGGCTGGCATTCCGGCTTCGACCACGATGAGTTTGCGGAGATCCATGCTCAAAGGAAGCCATTTCGCCGCGGCGAGCATCACCAGAGGAATAAGTCCCAGCCGGGCGATGCAGCCCCCGATGCTGGACCGCCAGGCTTCGTGCAAAATGTCCCGGTCACAGAGGCCGGCGATGGTGGCTCCGATGATGAAAAGGCTCATTGGAATGGAGCACTGTCCCAACATTTCAAGCGCCTTGAAGACCACTCCGGGGACATGGAATCCCAGTCCGGTGAAATTCGCCAGCAGACTGAACAACACTGCCAGGCAGGGGCCATTGATCAGCATTCTCCAAGGCGACTGTCCCGATCCGAAAATGAGCAGACCCACCGTCCACATGGCCAGCTCCACTCCCAGGCCGTGCAGGAAAACGAGACCGAACGGCCCCGACTCACCCGGAAAAAGAGCGGCGATGACTGGGAGGGCGACGAATCCATAGTTGTGCACCCCGGCCGAAACCGTGAAGGTCCTCAACCCGTGCCCCCGCGAGAGTCCGATGAGGCGCCCCACCAGATAGGAAACCGCGAATCCCGCCAGAATGAAGGCGGCTCCCAGAAAAATGGTCCAGCCAGCCGTGCCGGGGATCGAGAGCGCGGGATTGCGCGCCACATTGGTGAAGATCAGACAGGGAGCCAGGAGATTCAGAATAAGCCCCATGAAGCCGGGTTCGAGACTTTCCGGCATCCACCGCCGCATCCGGAAAAGAAACCCCATCCCCATGACGAGAAAGACGGGAATGATGGCGACAAGAACAGCGGTGGAGAACATGGCCTGGGGCCTGGGCCGCAGCCCCGGTGGCGGGTGTTGTCAGAGTCCCTTGAACTCGGCCACCTTGGCCGCCCGGTCGGGCGCCCGCATCAGCGCTTCCCCGACCAAAATGGCATTGGCGCCCCACTCGCGAACTTTCGCGGCATCGGCCCCGGTTTGAATCCCGCTCTCACTAACCAGCAAGCAGTCCGGTCCGATCTCTTCACTGAGGTCGCGGGTCGTCTCCAACGAAACCTGGAACGTTTTCAAGTTGCGGTTGTTGACCCCGATGATGCGGGCGTCGGTATCGAGAGCACGGTCCAATTCCGCCAGGTTGTGAACTTCGACGAGGGCGTCCATTTGGAAGGATTGGGCAACGCCAAGGAGATGTTCCAATTCATCCTGGGAAAGCGCTCCCACGATGAGGAGCACGGCGTCAGCCCCCGCGACCACGGCCTCATGGATCTGCACTTCGTGGATGATGAAATCCTTGCGCAGGAGGGGCAGGTCAATGGCTGCCCGGATGAGGCTGAGGTAACTGAGATGGCCTTGAAAAAAGGCCTCATCCGTCAGCACCGAAATGGCATCGGCACCAGCCTCGGCATAACTGCGCGCCACCGCCACCGGATCGAAATCCTGGGAAATGACTCCGGCGCTGGGAGAAGCTTTCTTGATCTCGGCAATGACAGCCAGTTCGGTTTCAGGATATTCCAAGTCGTCCTGGGCGAGGAGTCGGGCGCCTCCCAGGGCATTGAAAAAAGAGCGGAAATCATTCCGCTCCGCCGCCGCATGGCGCAGCAAGTCGGCCTTGGGAAGCAATCTCTCCACCTCGCCCCGCTTGTGGGCAATGATCTCCTGCAATTTGTCCTCGAACGCTTTCATGACTGCGCGGGAGAATTTCCCAGCAAGGCCAGGACCCGATGGACACAGGCTTCGGCAGTGAGGCCGTGCCGCTCCCGCAGCAGGGCCTGCTTGCCATGGTCGATGAACTGGTCGGGCCACCCGACCCGGATCACCGGCACGAACAGGTTGGCCTCGCAAAGATGCTCCAGCACGCCGGTGCCGAACCCATTGGCCACCACATGATCCTCCAGAGTGACGAGAACGCGGCAGGTCTTGGCAAAACGCTCGATGCAGGGGCCATCGAGAGGCTTGATGAAACGCGGGTTGATCAAGGCCACACTCAGCCCCTGTTCCCGGAGTTGGCGGGCGGCTTCCTCGGCTACCTCGAACATGTTCCCCAGACCAAAAACCGCCACATCAGTGCCTTCAGCGACCACTTCAAACGTCCCAATCTCGAGGCGCGCGGGCGCCTGCTTAGGGGTCGCGCCGATCCCCGCCCCGCGGGGATACCGGACAGCGATGGGACCGTCGTCATGGCAGGCCATCGTCCAGAGCATGTCGGCGAATTCATCCTCATCCTTCGGCTGCATGAGCACCCAGTTGGGGACATGGCGCATGTAGCCGATGTCGAAAACGCCGTGGTGGGTCGGTCCGTCATCCGCACTGAGGCCCGCCCGGTCCATGCAAAGCCGCACCGGCAGGTTTTGAATGCCGATGTCATGGATCGCCATGTCATAAGCCCGCTGGAAAAAGGTGGAATAAATCGCAAGGAACGGCTTCAATCCCTGCACCGCCAATCCGCAAGCAAAGAGGGCGGCGTGTTCTTCGGCGATGCCCACGTCGTAGTAACGATCCGGGATTTCCTTCTGGAAATGGACCAGCCCGGTTCCGCTCGGCATGGCGGCGGTGATGGCGGTGATGCGATGGTCCTCCTTGGCATACCGGGTCAAGGCTTCCGCAAAGACCTGGGAATAGGTTGGTGAGCCGGTCGAGGAGGTCTCTCCGGTCTCGGTCTTGTATGGCCCGAGGCCATGAAATTTCATCGGATTCCCCAAGGCCGGAGCATAACCACGCCCTTTCTCGGTGATGATGTGCAACACGGCAGGCTCATCCAGTTCCTTGAGGAATTCAAAGGTGCGGAGCAGTTTCGG
>JADZAX010000568.1 GCA_020852405.1 Verrucomicrobiales bacterium | reverse complement strand
GGCGGGACCCGGGATCGAATGGGTGGGAACAAAACGGCCGGAACTGATCCACGCCAATTGGAGCTCGCCTCACGCGTCAGTTTCTGGCAGACTTTGGCTTACCGTGGCGAAGGAACGGGGGTTTCATGACGACCCTGGACCGTACGGTTTCATTCGGATAAAGACGATGTCCTCGGAAGACCGACACGCCCTGGAGCGCGAGCGCATGGTGGAAACGCAGATCCTTTCCCGCGGGGTGACAGATCCTTTGGTGCTGTCGGCGATGAAGGAGGTTCGTCGCCACGATTTTGTCCCAGAACTGAAAGTTTCTGAGGCCTATGGGGACCATCCCGTTGCCATCGGGTATGGACAGACCATCAGCCAGCCCTACATGGTGGCTCTGATGACGCAGTTGCTGCAGCTCCACGCGAGCTCGCGGGTGCTCGAAATTGGCACCGGCAGTGGTTACCAAACCGCTGTTCTGGCGAGGATCACCCCGGACGTGTATTCCTTGGAAATCGTCCCCGGCCTTTATGAGCACACTGCGGCAATACTGGCCACCTGCGGGCTTGGAAAAGACCGGCTGAGGCTGGGGGACGGCTATCAGGGACTCCCTGAAAAGGCACCCTTCGATGGGATCATCGTTACTGCCGCGCCTGATCACATCCCCCCGGCGCTGGTGGAACAACTGAAGCCGGGAGGGCGGTTGGTGATCCCGGTCGGTCCCGTGCATGCGGTCCAGCAGTTGCTGGTCCTGGAAAAAGATTCCACGGGCGCCACCAAGCAAAGGAACATTCTGCCGGTTCAATTCGTTCCTTTGACCGGGGAAGCCCAACTTCCGCATTCTCCCCCCCGCGAGCCGCGTCCTTAAACCCTCGCCATTGATCAGGCGGAGCGAGGCGGCGGAGGCGTGGCGGCTTTAGTGGCCCAGTTTTTCCAGCACATTCCGGGTGATCTTTTCCACGGCTGGATCTCCTCCGGCCAGCCCGTGAGCCCAGTCGGTGGTGGCGGCGGTGAAAACGGTGCCGCCTTGGGCACTCGTCCAAACGCCCATGCAGGCGGCGCCGATTCTTCCTTTCTCCCATTTCTCATACCATTCGGCATCATCGGGATGCCAGCTCGCGGGGCAGGTCCCCAAAACGGTGAATGTTTCCGGGGTGCCATCCCGGTGGGTCGGATAGGGGAGCCCCTCCCTCCATTCCAATTCACAGCCATCCGTCTCGTATCCCACGATGGTGTCTTTGCCGCCGAATTCCTCCCCTTTCTTGAGCTTGGTGCCTTCGAATACCCAGTGCTCAGGGCGGTGCACCGTATAGCTGGCCTTCCCGTCCATGAACTGGCCGTGGCTGCGGTGGTATCCTCCCCAGAGAAATCCCACGCCGGTCAATTGGTTTTCCGGTCGTCCCACCAGATGGTGGCTCCAGGCAGTGGACAGGGTTGTGAAGTCGCGCGTCTGATACTCAGGGTCCGTGTGGTAGTTCTGCTTGAAACACGTCAGCGCCCGGCCCGCGTCCTCGCTCCGGACCTGCCAGCAGACGCTGTTGCCGCTGAAAAAGGCGGCGTTCCCGCCCTCCCGGATGTGCTTTTCCATGGCATCCCGCATGGGGCCGGACCAATATTCGTCGTGGCCCACACTGAGGACCAAGCGGTAAGGCTTGAGGAGGTCGGGGATTTCCTCCAGATCGCCATTGGCGGCATAATCCAGAGCGATGCCCTGTTTCTCGCACCATTGCACGAACGGCAGTTCCCAGCGGGAAAACTGTGAACTCAAGGGGCGGTCGAACGACACCCGGTGCCCCTGGTTTTTTCCCAGGCCATGGTAGGCATACAGGCTGAATCCCCCCCAGTTGGTATAGGCGTTGTAGGTGTTGGTGGCGAGTTGCAGAAGAATGCGGGAGTTCTTCCCCGGCTCAGCGGGACGGACCACGAAAGGAGCCTCGCTCGTCGCGCTGCGGGTGCTCCGACCCGACCATTGGCCGCCTTTGTCCTCGATGTGGAACCGCGCCGTGTAATAGCCGCTTTGCCAACCCTTCCCCACGGGAACCCGCAGCGTCACGGGCCAGTGGCATCCCTGGCTGGACGCATCGTCCGGAACCGGATGCCGTTGTCCCGGCACGTTTTTTTCACTCCAAACGACTTGGGGTTCTGCTCCGCCCCAGCGGAGTATCTCGATGCCGAAGGAAGTGGCCGTGCAGGAGACGTGGAATTCCACCTCCTGGCCGGGCGCCGCACTCAGAGGATTGGCGTAGCCCTCGACAAAAAAGGCATCGTCACCCGCCGCCCTCGCCGGTGACACCCCGTTGAAAGAGGCAAGGAGAATGGCAAGGAGCGGAGCGGAGCATTTCATGACTGGCGGTCAGGTAAAGTTTGCGTCAAGATTCAACCTGCTGAGGGAGCAAAGCGCAAGCCAATCAAACATCCATCGGTCTTCCTCGGACCTCCCTCGCACTCTGCGCCCCATGAAACTGCCACTGCTCTGCTGGACTGCATGGTCGCTGGTCGGCGGAGCGCTGTGGTCTGAGGAACCCTCCCCGCAACAGCCGCCTCCCGCGATGCGGTTGGAACCATTGACGGCCAACGTGATCGATCCCAGGGATAGTCCATCGACGCCGGAAAAGGTGACCTTGGGACGCCTCTTGTTTTTTGACCCCATCCTGTCTGCCGATGGCACCGTGGCCTGCGCGACCTGCCATGACCCCCGGTTTGGCTGGGCCGATGGTCGATCGACTCCTCTGGGAATGGGGGGAGCGGGGAAGGGGCCGGAGCGTGTGCCGATCCGGTCCTTCAACCTGCCTCCTCTGGTGAGAAACACCCCCACCGTCCTCAATGCGGGGTTTCTGGGGCTTGTCGCGGGAGCCCCCCTGGTGCCTGAGGCCGCACCCTTGTTCTGGGATGGTCGGGAACACGGACTGGAAGCCCAAGTGGCGCATCCATTGAACGCCGCCGCAGAAATGGGGGGACCTCTGCCGCCGCAGAATGCCTTGGAATCGGCCGCGGAGCGGTTGCGTTCTGTGCCTGCCTATCAAAGACTGTTTCAGGCCGCCTTCGGAGAAGTCGACGCAACCATCACCGGGAAACGCTTGGCGCAGGCTTTGGCAGCGTTCGAACGATCCTTAAAGGCGGGGAACACGGCGGTGGACCGGTTTTTGGGCGGGGATCCCAAGGCCTTGTCGGCTCTTTCCCGCCAGGGACTGGAGGTTTTTCAATCGGCGGGCTGCGCGCATTGTCATGGTGGGCCGATGTTCTCCGACTTCCAACGGCATGTTCTGGGATTTCCTGATGGAGAACGTTCCGCCGTGCGGACCCCTTCGTTGCGGAATCTGACCGACACCGCTCCCTACATGCACAATGGTGCCTTGCGTTCGTTGGAGGATGTTCTGGCCTTTTACGACCAGCTCCAGGATACGGTGAGTGAGACCCTCGATGGCGGTGATGACGCCGCCCAGCCTCCGTTGGATCCCTTGCTGCGACGGTTGCACCTGAGGACCGAAGACATTCCCAGCCTTTTGGCCTTTCTCCGGGATCTCCAATCCCCGGACTATGGCCGGTCGATTCCCTCCGCTGTCCCAAGTGGCCTGGATGTGGGCGGGAAATGATGCTGGCGCTTGACTGAGCTCACTGGGAACGACACATTGTCCTTCCCTCGATACCGGGGGGAGTGCGCAACCTTTTCTGAACCATGTCCCTGATCCTCGACCAAATCCAAGCCATCAATACCGAAGCCCTGAAAGCCCGTTTGGGTGAGCTCCGGAGGTATCTTTGACTTGGCAGGGATGCAAAAACGGGTCGCCGAATTGGAAGCGACCATGGGGGGAGATGATTTTTGGAATGACACCGAACGCGCCCAGCGCGTGTCGGAGGAATCTTCGCGGCTCAAACGCAAGATCGAGCCCCTGCAGAAATTGACGGTCCGGATTTCCGATCTGGAGACCCTGATCGAGCTGGCCGCGGAGATGGGCGATGAGGAAACGGCTTCCGAAGCCATGCGCGACTATGGGTCGTTTTCCCATGACCTGGATGCCTTGGAACTGCTCACTCTGCTCAAGGGGGAACATGACCGGAACAATGCCTACCTGACCATTCACGCGGGGGCGGGCGGCACCGAGGCCTGTGACTGGGCCGAAATTCTCCTCCGCATGTATCAGCGGTGGGCCGAAAACCATGGCTACAAGGCCGAACTGATCGATTTGCAGGAAGGTGACGAGTGCGGGGTCCGCTCCGTGACCCTGCGGATCGAGGGGGAGAATGCCTATGGTTTCCTGAATGCCGAGCGCGGTGTCCACCGGTTGGTGCGAATTTCACCGTTCGACTCCAACGCGCGACGGCACACCTCCTTCGCCAGCGTGGAAGCGGTTCCGGAATTCGAGGATGATGACGGCGAAATCGAGATCGATGAGAAAGACATCGAAATCACCACCGCGCGCAGCGGTGGCAAAGGAGGCCAGAACGTCAACAAAGTCGAGACCGCGGTTCATCTTGTCCACTTTCCGTCCGGCATCCGCATCCGATGCACCATCGAGCGAAGCCAGCACAAAAACCGTGCTCTTGCGATGAACATTCTGAAGGCCAAGCTCTACCAGATCGAGGAGGACCGCCGGTTGGCCGAGTCCGCCCGGCTGCATGGAGAGAAGGCGGACAACTCCTGGGGCAGCCAGATCCGGTCCTACGTCTTTCAGCCTTACCAGATGATCAAGGATCACCGCACCGGCCACAAGACCTCCAATATCCAGGAGGTTTTGGATGGCCAGCTGGATCCTTTCATCGAGGCCCAGCTGCGCGGCCAGAAGGCGGGAGATGGCGATGCCGAAGAGGTGTAATTCCCATTGATCCGGGACGGGTGCGCCGGTGGTTTTCCCCTGCGCTCGGGTGTCCGAATCAGGAAATGTCCGTGGCTGCTTTCGCCAAGGCTTCCTCAGGGCTTTGGGGGTGAGGGGCGCGGCTCCGGTAGAGTGACGCGACATCCTCCCCGATCAGGACCGAAACCGGGACCAGGAACAGGGTGACAAAGGTGGCGAACATGACGCCGAATGCCAGGCCCACGGCCATCGGAATGAGGAATTGAGATTGGGTCGATTTCAGGGAAAAGAGCGGGTAGAGGCCGGCGAAGGTGGTCAGAGAGGTCAGGAGGACGGCCCGGAATCGGGCGGCACCGGCGCCAGAGACGGCATCCCACACCGTGGCGCCTTCGGCCCGGCGCTGATTGATGTAGTCCATCAGCACGAGGCTGTCATTCACGGCCACCCCCGACAGGGCAATCATCCCGAATTTGCTCATTTCACTCAATGGCAGGCCGTAGAGGTGATGACCAATGACGGCCCCAATCAGGCCAAAAGGAATCGCCAGCATGACGTAGATCGGTTGAATGTAACTGCGGAAGGGAATGGCCAGCAGGACGTAAAGGCCGAAAAGCACAAAGGCGTAACCGATGCGGGCGGCCCGGGCATCGTCCCGTTCATCACGGGCTTCCCCTTCGAAGGTGTAGGTGACTCCGGGATACTTCGCGATCAGGTCATCCACAAAGGATGCCAGACGGAGCCGGATGCCACCCAGATCGGCGTTCGATTTGTCCACATCGGCGCGGAGATTGACCGAGCGATTGCGGTCCACCCGCTGAATCCGCGGAAAGCTTTTCTCCATCACAATGCCGGCGGCGGAAGCGAAGGGGATTTCGGTCCCATCAGCAGTCCTGACCCGCATGGAATCAAGCGTTGCGAGGGTTCTCCGGTCTCCCTCCGGATACCGGAGCATGACCCGGATTTCATCCCGCCCGCGGCGGATGCGCTGGACTTCCTCGCCATGGAAGGCCTGCCGGACCTGCCGGGCGAGATCGTCCACGGTCAGTCCGAACTGCCTGGCCTCCGGGGTGAGACGGAGTTGCAGTTCCTCATTGCTGTTGTCCACGCTGTCAGTGATGTCAAAAACTCCGGCGTAGGTCTCCAGCTCCCCGCGGATCTGGTTGGAAATACTGATCAGGGTCCGGACATCCTGGCCATTGATCTGCAGATCGATGGGGTCCCCCGACCGGAAAATTTCCGCGCGGAACGTGAGTTCCTTGGCCCCGACAATGTTGCCGATCCGCTGTCGCCCGAGGGCCGCCAATTCCACAGACGAAACCGCCCTCGTGCCCAACTCGGGAGGTGTGACCGAGAAGGTGACCTCACCCAGGTGGCTTTCCCCCTGGATCCCACTGCTCCCGGAGCGCGACGTGGAGATGCCCTGTCCGCCGATGGAGGTGATGATGTCCTCGATGATCTGGCTGCCATCGCTGCCCCGGATTTCTTTCCGCATTTGCTCGGCGATTTCTTCAATGCGGAGGATCTGCGCCTCGGTGTAGGCATAGGGGGTGCCGTCCTGCAGCGTGACCCGGCAGCTGACCCGTTCACTAGGGACGGGCGGGTAGGGCATCCAGATGATGTGGCCCCCTTTGACATAGCCCCAAGTGCCGGCGGCCAGCAGCACGAAAAGCGAGGCTGTAAGATAGCGCCAACGCAGGCTGGAATTCAGCAGCGGCTGGTAGCCTTTGCGGACAAACCAGTCCAACCCGGCGGCCACGAGGTTTTGGATCGCCAATACCAGCTGGTAGGGGGCCGCCAGAATCCTGACCCATTTCTCGGAGAGGAATAGGCGCGCGATTTTGGCGATCCGCTCCCTGGGGTGGTGCGTCAGGTGGTAGGGGAGGATCAGCTTCGATTCCACGAGGGAAAAGAAGAGGACCAGGATCACGATGCTGGCGATGTCGCCCTGCCACCGGGAATGGTCATTGGTGGCGATGTATTTCGAGCTGAACGCCAGCATGGTGGTGAGGACGCCGAACAGGACCGGCACCGCCACTTCCTGCGATCCCCGGATCGACGCCTCCACGCTTCCGAGCCCCCTGTTCTGCCAGGTGTGAATGTTGTCGGCGACCACAATGGCATCATCCACCACAACCCCCAGGACGAGTACGAAGGCAAACAGACTGACGATGCTGATCGAGATGCCCAGAAATGGCATCAGGGCAATTGCGCCGAGGAAGGACACCGGGATGCCGAGCACGACCCAAAGCGCCAGGCTGGTCCTCATGAAAAGTGAGAGCACAATGAAAACGAGCAGACCGCTCGACCAGGCATTGGTCAGGAGGACATTGAGACGGTCCCGGACAATGGTGGAGCGGTCATTCCAATAGTCGATGCCAACGCCTTCGGGCAGCCGGGAGCGGGCGCTTTCGAGGTAGGCTTTTACCTCTTCTGCCAACCGGATCGCGCTCTGGTTT
>JADZAX010000567.1 GCA_020852405.1 Verrucomicrobiales bacterium | reverse complement strand
CCTCGTTGGCGATATCACCCATGTTTCCTGCCTGACCAGAACATTCATCCCGGAGCGGCCACTCGAGGAAGATCCGTCCCGCAGTGGCCCGGTCGAAGTGGAGGATGCGGCGCTGATGATGGCCGATTTTGCCTGCGGGGCGGTCGGCAGTTTTGAGGCAACCCGATTTGCTCTGGGAAGGCGGAACCGCCACACCTTTGAGATTTACGGCAGCAAAGGCGCTCTGTCCTGGGATCTCGAGGATATGAACCGGCTCCAGTTTTTCTCCGAAGACGATCCGCCTCAGGCCCGGGGTTTCCGCAACCTGCTCGCCACAGAGCGCATCCACCGCTATGCGAAAAACTGGTGGCCGCCCGGCCATATCATTGGCTATGAGCACACTTTCGTCCATGCGGTGGCCGATTTCCTGACCGCCGTGGCCACAGGTGGCCCTGCCAAACCCGATTTCCGCGATGGCCTGCGGGTCCTCGAAATCCTGGAAGCCGGCCTCCAGAGCGCGGCTTCGGGGCGAAAATGCGCCGTTCCCTGCTCATCCTGAACGTGCCGCGCCGCCAACTGCCCGTCCGCACCCTTCTCATCGCAGGATTGACTGTTCACTGGACAGAGGGCCCCAAGGCGGGTTTATTCCGCGTTCCCACCGAATCCCCTCCCCATGAGCCAGGCCAAAGACCACAACAACACCGCCCTGATGGAAAAAATCGTCAGCCTCTGCAAGCGGCGCGGTATCATTTTCCAATCCTCCGAGATTTACGGCGGCCTCAACGGATTCTGGGACTACGGCCCCCTCGGTGCCGAGTTGAAACGGAATCTGCGCGACGCCTGGTGGCGCACCATGACCCGGGAACGGGAGGACGTGGTCGGACTCGACGCCACCATTATCATGCACCCAAGCATCTGGAAAGCCTCCGGCCATGTCGACACCTTCTGCGACATGATGGTCGACTGCAAAACCTGCAAAGGCCGCTTCCGGGCCGATCACATCGGCGGCATTTCCTGCCCGCAGAAGCCCAGCAAGTGCGTCGCCGACTGCGCTGGTGAAAAGACGGAGCCACGGCCTTTCAACCTGATGTTCCAAACCTATGTTGGTCCCATCATCAGCGAGGAAAATGTGGCTTACCTGCGTCCGGAAACCGCCCAGGCCATTTTCGCCCAGTATAAAAACGTCCTCGACTCCTCTCGGGTCAAGGTGCCCTTTGGCATCTGCCAAATCGGCAAGGCTTTCCGCAACGAAATCACCCCGCGGAACTACACTTTCCGCAGCCGGGAATTCGAACAGATGGAGCTGGAGTTCTTCATCAAGCCCGACGAAGCCATCGAGATCATCCATGGGGTCGTGGCCCAATGGTCCGAGGGCGCCGACATTTCGGAACCGCGCGCCAATTGGGGATGGGAAATGTGGCACCGCTACTGGGTCGAAGAGCGCACCCGGTTCTACGAGTCGATCGGCCTGACCCGGGATCATCTCGACTACCACTGGCAGACCCCGGACGAGCTGGCACATTACGCCCGCGCCTGTGTCGACATTCTCTTCAAGTTCCCCTTTGGCACGGAAGAGCTGGAGGGCATCGCCGCCCGGGGTGACTTCGACCTTAGCCAGCACAGCGATTTTGTCGGCAAATACCAGGACTTCTTCGATGAGGAGTTGAAAGCGGCGGCCGCAAAGTTGACCGACGAAGAAAAACAGGTCCTGATGACGAAAAAACTCGCCGAGGCCGAGGAAAAAACCCGGAAGCTGGCCGCCAAAGACCAGCGTGAGGCCTCGGAGGACGAGATCACCGGCGCCAAAGCCAAGATGCAGACCTGGTGCGAGCGTCTCTTCAAAGGCTTCTACATCCCGCATGTCATCGAGCCCTCCGCCGGACTGGACCGTCTTGCTCTGGCCATTCTCTGTGCCGCCTTCCAAGAGGAGGAGAAAGAGGACATCAACGGCAAGAAGGAGATGCGGACCTACCTGCGTTTCCATCCCAGGGTCGCCCCGACCAAGATCGGCATTTATCCACTCCTGAAGAACAAACCGGAACTCGTCGCCAAAGCGCGTGAAGTCTACCGGATGCTAAAGAGCGATCTGAATTGTTTCTACGATGAAACCGCCGCCATCGGGCGACGTTATGCCAGGCAGGACGAAGTGGGCACCCCTTTTGGCGTGACCATCGACTTTGAAACCCTCGGCGAGAATGCCCCGGAACTGTTGGACACAGTGACGGTGCGGGAACGCGACAGTGGCGCCCAGAGCCGAGTGCCTCTCAGCGAACTGCGGGCATTCCTGCTGGCCCGGATGCAGTAAGCCCGGGAGCCTGCCCCATGGCGCGGATCACCCTCAAAGTCACTCCCAACGCGAAGCGGAACGAGATCCTTGGCTGGGAGACCGCTGAGAAGGCGGGAGGTCCCGGGGTGTTGCGGGTGAAACTCCGGGTGCCTCCGTTGGAGGGCAAAGCCAACCGCGAAGTGGTGGCTTTTCTCGCGGAGTGCCTCGGCCTTCCCAAGTCCTCCGTCGTCCTGACCCACGGGGAAAAAAGCCGATCCAAGGTGGTCGACATTGCGGGATTGGATGATGCGGAGATCCGGGTCCGCCTCGCCGCAATTGACTCCGGCCCACGGGACGGGTAAAGAAAAGGACCATGCTCAACCATATCTGGCTTGCCCTCATTCTCATCGGCGTCACCACCGCGGCTTTGCTGGGACGCATGGGAATCATGGTCGACGGCATGCTCAAACAGGCCAAGGGCGCCGTGCTCGACATCGCCCTGCCACTGGCCGGGATCATGATGCTGTTCCTGGGCATGATGCGGCTCGCCGAGAAAGCCGGGCTGGTCAGTGCGCTGTCGCGTTTCCTCCGCCCCATTTTCGGACGGCTCTTTCCCGATGTGCCAAGGGACCATCCCGCCATCGGGGCCATCGTGATGAACATGGTGGCAAATCTGCTGGGCCTCGGCAATGCCGCGACTCCGCTCGGTCTGAAAGCCATGGCGCATCTCGACGAACTCAATCCGAACAAAGGAACGGCGACCAATGCCATGGTGACGTTCCTCGCCATCAACACCAGCGCCATCACCCTGATCCCGGCAACGGCGATCGGCATGCTCTCCGCCCGCGGACTCCCCAATCCCTTCCACATCGTCGGCACCACCCTGGTCGCCGCCTCCTGCGCGATGGCGACCGGCATTCTCGTCTCCCGGTTGTTGCAGGGCCTGCCCATGTTCCGGATCACCTCCCCGGCAACTCCCGGAGCCGCGGTCGCCCCCGTCTCCGCCGACTCACTGACGCTTCCGCAGGAGCCGACGCTCCGCCCGCTGGGACGAGGTCGCTTGGCGGCGGTCATCGCGCTGGTCCTGGCTTTCGCGGGAATTCTGGTCTGCGAAGCTCTGCCGGGCGTGAGAACTTCGCTCCAGCAGACCTTGGGACTGGAACAGATCGCCGCCGGCCTCAGCGAGCGTGACAAGGCACCACCGGCCGGGGCGGTTCCGGCAGTGGCGGATGCGGGAGCAGACGAAAAACCCGGCGGGTTTATCACCCTGGCAAAAAGCTGGCTGGACGCGGTGTCCGTGCTGGGCATTCCTTTCATGCTCGTCTTCTTCGCCGTTTATGCCGCGGCGCGCGGCGTCCCGGTCTATGAGGAATTCGTCGAAGGCGCGAAAGAAGGCTGGCAGGTCGTGGTCCGGATCATGCCCTATCTGGTGGCCATGCTCATCGCCCTCGCCACGGTGCGTTATTCCGGAGCCCTGGCGATCCTGCAGAAGCTGCTGACACCCGTGCTCAGCCTGATCCATTTTCCCGCCGAACTGCTTCCCATGGCCCTGATGCGTCCCCTCAGCGGATCCGGCAGCAGCGGGGTGATGGCCGAGCTTCTCTCCGACCCTTCCGTCGCCGGCTGGATGAAGTATGCCGCCGCCACGATGTATGGATCAACGGAGACCACCTTTTATGTGCTAGCCGTTTATTTCGGCAGCGTGGCGGTGCGCCGCACTCGGCATGCCGTGGTGGTGGGACTCTGCGCCGACGCGGTGGGGCTTCTGGTGGCGGTGTGGATGGCCCGGCTTTTTTTCGCCTGATTGGTCACGGATGAACTGGCTGGCCCACTGTTACCTTTCGGAACCGTCCCCCGCATTCCGGGTCGGCAGCCTCCTGCCCGACATTCTCAGACCGCACGCACTGGGGCATCTCCCCGCCGATTACCAGGCAGGAATCGCGCGTCATCACCGCATCGACCGTTTCACGGATCTGCACCCGGTCGTCCTGGAATGCCGTCTCCGCTTTCCCAGCCCGCTCCGGCGCTACAGCGGGGTGCTGATTGATGTGTTTTTCGATCACATTCTGGCACGGGACTGGGACCGATACTCGCAAACACCACTGCACGAGTTCACAGCGGACATTTACGATGCATTCGACCAGTGCCGAGACGATCTGCCCACCATCACCGCCACCCGTCTCTCCCGGATGAGGGAAAACGATCTGCTGGGTTCCTATGCCAATCTGAGCGGCATCACCTTCGCCCTCAAAAGGCTCGCGGCCCGACTAAGCCGGCCTTTTGATCTCGCAGCCAGCACTGGAATGCTCGAAAAGCAGTACGAAGCCTTCCGCTCGGACTTCCAACTCTTCTTCCCCGAGCTGATCTCACACGTCAGGCCAGGATCTCCCGGATGAGGTGGCCATGGACGTCGGTGAGCCGACGATCGATGCCGTTATGCCGCACTGTCAGTTTGGTGTGGTCGATACCGAGCAGGTGGAGCATGGTGGCATGAATGTCATAGACCATGGTGGGATTGTCACGGTCGAGCGGCTTGTAGCCCCACTGGTCACTTTCCCCGTGGGTGGTTCCCCCGCGGATGCCCCCGCCGCAGAGCCAGTTGGTGAAGACATATGGATTGTGATCCCGCCCCTTGCCTCCCTGGGTGCTTGGCATCCGGCCGAACTCAGTGGTCCAGAGTATGATGGTGTCCTCCAACAACCCCCGCTGTTTGAGATCCTGAATCAGCGCCGCCGCCGCCTTGGCCATGCCCCAGGCGAGCGGGCCATGATCCCGCTCAACATCCTCATGACTGTCCCAATTGCGGCGGGGAAATCCGTTGTCATTGCCGCTCCAGATTTGGACGAACCGCACTCCGCGCTCCAGCAGGCGCCGCGCAGCGAGGCATTTGCGGCCCATGTAGTCGGCTTCTTCCTCCGCATTGATCTCGGTGGGCCAAACCCGTTTGTCGTCCCGGATACCGTACATCTCCTTGATATGCTGGGGCTCCTTCGAAAAATCGAGCGCTTCGGGAGCCGCCAACTGCATTTTTGCCGCGAGTTCATAACTCCGGATCCGGGCATCGAGCCGGCCATCGTCGAGCCGAGGGGCGGCATGACGCCCGTTGAGTTGTTGCAGCACACGCAGTCCTGTGGCATCCGAATTTCTCGTGATGTAGGCTCCGGCCTTGCCGGGGAAAAGATCCGCGATCGGCGTCTCCGCTCCGGGGTAGATCACCGTCCCGGCATGCTGGGAGGGCAGGAAAGCGGAATCCCAGTTTTTGGGGCCGTTGGAGGCAAAGCCCCGG
>JADZAX010000566.1 GCA_020852405.1 Verrucomicrobiales bacterium | reverse complement strand
GCAGGCGGAGTGAGCACCGCCTCGCGGACCCGGAGAAAGCGGATCAGACTGCCCAGCACCACAATGGCAAGAAGCACCAGCAGGGCGGCACGCTCCTTGGGCGCGAGCCACTCCCACTGGAGGAGTGGACGCTTGACGGGTTTCCGGGCATCTTGTTTCCTCGCCATGGTCCACAGCGGAAGGTCCGCCCCCCCCCCTCCGCTCACTTGAATATCGGATCGTCCGGATTGCCTTTGGAAAGCAGGTAGGCCAGGAGGTCCAGCACGTCATCCTTGGTCATCGTGTAGAGCATGCCGGGGGGCATCATTGATACGGTCGAGGGACTGATGTCCTTGAGATCCTTCCGATCGATGTTGACCGTGTCGCCCGGAGCGAGCATGTCGGTGTTCACCTGGACGGAATCGCCATTCATGTTCATGACCCGGCCCACGACCTGGGAACCGTCGTTCCGGGTGAAGACCATCGCCCCATACTGGTCGCTGATCTCCTTGGATGGATCGATGATCGACTCGAGCAAATCATGCGGGCTGAACTTGCCGGCCACACTGGTCAGGTCCGGCCCGATCGCGCCACCCTCGAGTTGGAAACGATGGCAGCCGAAACACATCCCGGCTCCGAACATTTTCCGCCCGTTGGCGTAATTCCGGCCGCCTTCCAAGCCAACATTGATCACATCGTCAAAGTCCTTGAGCACCCAGGCTTTGACGAAGGATCGAGGCTCCGCGCTGAATTGCGGGGCATCCGTCTTGGGCACCGCATTGATGACCCCGGCGAGCGCCTTTTTCTCCTCCTCCGGCGTGCTGGCAAGCGCGTCAGTTTTGATCTCGCCGATCATCTGGGCAAAATTCGCTCCGCCTTTGTAGGCGGCCGCACGGGTGAACCACTCAAAATAGAGGGTCCGCAGTTCACGGGTCCAGCCTTCCTTCATCAGCCGAAGATGAAGAGCATAGGCGATCTGCTCCTCCTGACTCGGGGCATTGACCAACATCCCCACCGTCTTGGCAACCGATTCCGGAGTGCCGAGATATCCGAAAAGGCGGGACAATTCGATGTTCTCCTCCGCGGACGGCGCGGGGTAGAACTTCAGCCACTGGGCGGCAACGGCTTGTTTCTGTTCGGGGGTGGGATCGCCCAACCGGAGGAAGGCCAGTCCGGTCGCCCGCAACAGATCGAGCCGCTGGAGGCGTGGCAACAACCCGGGATCGAATGACAGGAGACGATCCACCACCACTGCCTGGCTGGCGTGGTCGGCATGACGGGCCAAAGCGGTCAGCGCCGCGAAGGCCGCTTGCGGGTCTTTTTCCTCCAGCGCACGCTGCTTCCATTCCGTCACCGGTTGATGCTCGATCGCAACGCGCGCGGCATACCGGATTGCCCGGTCGGCACTGGAAAGGTGTGGCCAGGATTTGGTCACCGCAGAGGGATGCGTCCCGACATGGAATGCCTCCAACTCGTGGCGCAGCGCCCGGGCCGAAGCAGCCGCGGGATCCTCGGCAACCAGCGGACCGGCTTCACTGCCGCCAACCCAGGTGACGCGATAGAGTCCGGCCTGGACCCGGCGTCCTCCGATGGAGAAATAGAGGGCTCCGTCCTGGGGCCGGACCACCACATCGGTCAATGGCAAAGGCTGCCCGGCAACGAACTCCTCGAGTTCAGCTTCGTAACTGGCCCCCTTGGCCTTGAGATGCACGGTATAAAGCTTGCCGTAACTCCAGTCACAAATGAAGAGCGACTTCTGGTAACGTTCCGGAAATTTCGTGCCGTAGCCGAATCCCACCCCGGTGGGAGAGCCGGGCCCCACGTTGACCACCGGACCGAAACTGTCGAGATAATATTCCGGCCACTTGGCGGAACCGTTGCGCCAACCGAACTCCACGCCACTGATGACATGGCAAACCCGCGTGGGACGGTACCAAGGTTGCCCCACATCCCACTCCATGTCGGCATCATAACTGAAAAGCTCCCCGTCCTCATTGAAGGCCGCGTCATACTCGTTGCGGAAGCCTGTGGCCTGGATCTCCCAGTTCTTCCCCTCGGGATCGGTCTTCGCAATCCATCCCCGAGGGGCCATACTCCCTGTCATGAAGCCGCGCCCGTAAATCCGGGGCAACAGATTGTCCTCGCCCCAGCTCTCGGGAACACGGGAAGCGTTGTATTCCGGCAACGCCGTCTGGTTCCCACAGATCACGTAGAGGGACTTTCCGTCCGGACCGGCAATGATCGCGTGAGGCCCGTGCTCCCCACCCTGCTCCTCGAATTTCTTGAGTTGTTCGACCTTGTCGAACTTATCATCCCCATCGGTGTCCCGGACCCGGTAGAGCCCACGCCCCCCGTGCTCTTTGGTGTTGGTCACCACATAAAGGCTGTCGAAAGCGTAAAGCATCCCCTGCGATCCGCCGATATCGAGATCGATCTTCTCCACTTCTTCCGGTTTCAGCATGGTTCCGGCCGGTGGAGGGGTCAGGCGGTAGAGAGCCCCGTACTGGTCCGAGACAATGAGTCGCCCTTTGTTGTCAACACACATGGCGACCCAGGATCCTTGCTGTTCTTTCGGCACGGAATAAAGCAGTTCGACCTTGAAGCCCTTGGCAACACGGAGTTTGTCCACCGGAGTGGCCTGGAACAGGGCAGCACTTTCCTCGGCGGAGACCAGGGGGATGTGGAGGGCGCCAAGAGCGGCGAGACAAAAGAGAAAAACCGGTTTCATGAGGTCTTCACTAAAAACCGGGCGGAGTCACGTGGCAAGACCGCAATGTTGAGGGTGGTGAAGGAAAGATGGCAGGAGAAGGTCAGGGAGGCGGTCGCCATTTCCCCAAGCCATCCCCACTGAGGGGACTCCCCTGCCTCAACGCTCCCCGAAGGCCCGGACGACGATCAGGACTGCGACTGCGAGGAGAATCATGAGCAGACTCACGGCAACGGCCGCCTCCAAATTGCCCACACTCAATTCCAGCCAGACCGTGGTGGGCAGCACTTCCGTCTTGCCCCGGGTGGCTCCGGCAAAGACGAGAATGGGTCCGAACTCGCCGAGGCTCCGCGCCCAGGCAATGCAGAAAGCAGCCACAGTGCCCCGTTTGGCTCCCGGAAGAGCGACATGCCAGAAGGCCCTGGCCGGAGTCGCCCCCAGGGTCAGGGCGACATCCTCGGGGCGCCGGGGCAGATGATCGAAGGTGCCGCGCAGCGTCCTGATGGCGAAGGCCGCGGCCACTGTGTATTGGGCCAGCACGACCCCGTATACGGTGTAGGTCAGGGGGATAACTTTCTCAATGAGATGGCCCACCGTGGTCTGGAAAAAAATCAGCAGACAGAGCCCGACCACCATCGGAGGCAACACGATGGGGATGTCGAGAGCCGCCTCCACAATCGATTTCCCCGGAAAAGACCAGCGGGCGAGGAAATACCCGACCGGCAGAGCGGTGAGCACCGCGAGCACCGAAGCAAGCGTGCTGGTGATCAGCGACACCATGGTGGCATGCCGGATATCACCCGATTGCAAAGCCGAGATCCAATCCTGCGGGGTGGAATGCAGGGCCGTGGCCCCGAGCAGACAGAGCCAGAAAATCAGGTAGATCCCCACCAAAGCGGCGAGGAGCATGAGGAAGAAAGGCACATGGGACCATCCCGGCACGACGGCTTTGACCGGCGCCAAAATAGCTCCCCTTGGAGGGGCAGGCCGGGGAGGCGGCAAAGGAGGCGGGGCAGGGTCCATGCGGGAAGTCCAGGAACCTCACTTGGCCCCGCCGGGCTTGAGCCAGGGGGGGACCTCGATGTCCTTGCTCTGCATCGGCTTCTCGCCATCACGCCAAGTGAAACCCCGTTCCTTGAAGCTCTCCGGATGCGCCTGGAAATGGCGCAGGAGTCTATGGGAAATGAGCCGGTATGAGGAATCCTTGCGCACCGCAAAAGGTTGGACCGCAGTGGCACCGGCATCAAGGATGGGCACCGCATCAAGGTGTTCTTTCTGGTTCTCCACATTTACCTGATAGACAATGGCGGCATCGAGACCGCCGGCGCGGAGCTGGTTGATGAGGAAATCTGCGGTCGGCACCTCGACAGCGACGTTTTTCCGGACAGAGAATTCGAGACTGTTTTTGCGCAACAGGCCGCGGGTCATGAAGCCGAGAGTGCTCTGCTCGGCGTTGCAGATCCCCAACCGCAGCCCCTCCCGGGCGAGGTCGGCCAGCGTGTGGATCCCCAGTGGATTTCCCTCCGGCACGGCGATGACGATGGGAGTCTCGGTGAGCATGATGGCTTCCGGGAAGAGATCGGCGACCGGAGGGACGAAGCAAACGTCGCAGGCGTAATACGCATCCGGCAGTTTCGGTGCAGCCTGGTCCTGCATCGCCTTCATCGCCGAACAGAGGATTCCGCAACCATTGTAGACGGTGGTGATGGAAACTCCCTCGCGCTTGATGAATTCATTGACCAGCGGCTCCACGGCCGGACGGTTGACGGCGCCGCTGTAAAGGATGATCTCAGGCGTCGCGGCCCAGGCATCGCCCGGTTCGGGGGTGAAGCCCTGCTTGGCAAACACAACGGAGCCTTTCTCCGGAGCGGAGAGATACCGGGCCAAGCGCAGGGCCAATGCGGGCTGCTCACAGGATTTGAGCACGCAGACCATCGCGGTTTCAGAGCGGGAGGCAAACTCGGGGATCTGGACAGCCTCGATGCCTTTGAACTGCGGCACCGTTGCATCCCAGAGGACGGCCGCATCGACCGCCCCAAGGGTCAAATCGGACGCAATATCAGTGACGGTGGGCTTCATGACGGCGACCTTTGATTTGAGAGCTTCCCATTGGGCCCCGGCGGCGGCCTGGGTGGCGCGGCCAATACTGGCGGCTTCGGGATTGGCCAAAGCCACCCGCAGATCGGGACGCAGCAGGTCGGCAAACGCCTTGACTCCTTTTGGATTGCCCGAGGGAACGGCAATGACCGGCGTCTGCCGGACGAGAGGAATCTGCTCTTCCACCAGCCCGCGTTTGGCAGCATCGGCAGCAGCTCCGGCATCGGCCGCGATGAAAAGGTCTCCGCGATGGGCCACTTCGATTTGGCTCATCAGTGTCCCAGTTCCCCCGTATTGAAGACTCACTTCGATCCCGGTTTCCTTTTCCCAAGCCGCCTTGATTTCCTCGACGGGCTTTTTCAATCCTGCGGCGCAGTAGACCATGAGGGTCTGTGAGGGGGCGGGATCCCCGGCTCCATGAAAGGCATACCAACCGAGCGCGGCGGCTCCGGCAAGCATGCCCAAGGCAAGCATCTGGCGTGAGGTCATTGGCTTCAGATCTACATGGATTCCATTCCTCTGGCAAGCACGCAACCATGCCTACCCCGCCCCGCCGTCTTTGCGGCACTTGCCGTCCGGTCCCGGAACGGCCACTGTTTTGCGTAAGATTTGCCCATCCGACGCGGTTATTTCATCGACGATCCCCTCCCGCTTGTTTCCATGCCAATGCTAGCAACACGCCCCGCCTTTCCCCTAGCCGCCTGCTTGTTCGCTGGGCTGGTCTCCGTCCGGGGCGAGGTAACCCCGGACCATGCCGCCCGGATGCAGGCTGGCACGGCACTGTTTGAGAAAACCGTCGGCCCCGCTTTCACAGAACACTGTTTGTCCTGCCACGGAGGGGAAAAAACCCGCGGAGGACTCGATCTGTCGACCCGGGAGAGCCTGCTCAAAGGAGGCGAGTCCGGGTCGGCGATCGATCTGCAAACGCCAGAGGACAGCCTGCTGTTGCAGCTTCTGCGGCATGAAGAAAAGCCCTTCATGCCGGCCAAAAAACCCGCCCTCCCCGCTCCTCTCATCGCGGACCTGGGCCGCTGGATCTCACTGGGAGCCCCTTACAACGCTCCGTTGACGGATGGGAAAGCCGCCCCCCATCAGCCGATGCGAGTCACTGATCAAGACCGCACTTTTTGGGCTTTCCGCCCGCTCACGATCACAGAACCGCCTCCGGCGCAGGGCGAATGGAAGGACTCACCGATCGACCGGTTCATCCTCGCCGCCCTTACCGCCAATGCGATCCAGCCAAATCCGCCGGCCAATCCCCGCACCCTGGCCCGCCGGGCATCCCTCGATTTGACGGGCCTGCCCCCTTCTCCCGGAGCGTTGGATCGTTTCCTGTCCGCACCCACCACCCAAGCCTGGTCCGACTATGTCGACCACTTGTTGGCATCGCCGCAGTATGGGGAGCGCCAGGCGCGCCACTGGATGGATGTGGCGCGTTTTGCCGAAAGCTCCGGGTTTGAGCACGATTATGACCGTCCCACGGCATATCATTATCGGGATTTTTTGATCAAGGCTTTCAATGAAGACCTCCCGTGGGATCGTTTCACGAGTTGGCAGATCGCCGGCGACGAATTGGCCCCGGAAGAACCTTTGGCCCAGATGGCGACAGGATTCCTGGCCGCAGGCGCAGTTCCGACCCAACTCACGGAAGCCGAGTTCGAGCGGGCCCGCTATGACGAGCTCGACGACATGGCAGGAACCACCGGCGCGGCCTTCCTCGGCCTTTCCGTGGGATGCGCCCGCTGTCACGATCACAAATATGATCCGATCCCCTCAGCCGACTATTATCGATTTGTGGCCTGCTTCGCCACGGCGATCCGGAGTGAAAAGGACATCGCGTTTCATCCGAACGCCTACCAGGAAAAACTGGTGCCTTGGCAGAAACGCCAACTGGAACTCGAAGATGAGCTTCGCAGATATGAAGCCTCGGCCATCGATCCCGGATTCACGGCCTGGCTCGAACACCCGGGAGAGTTGACACCTCTGGTTGGAGACAGGTGGAGCCTACTGGAACCGGACTCGGTGACGTCAACCTCCGGCACCGTCCACACCCGGCAGCCGGACGGCTCCTGGCTCGCCACAGGCAATGTTCCCGCCAATGAGGACTACGTGGTTCGATCCACGGTGGCCGCCGGAGGAGCCGCCGTGCGGTTGGAAGCCCTGACTCACCCAACCCTCCCCCAACAGGGTCCGGGTCGGGCTGGAAACGGAAATTTTGCCCTCAGCGATATTTCAATTGATGCCCTTCTGCCAGGGACAACAGAACCTCAAGCCATCAAGCTCACTGCGGCTCGTGCGACCCATGAACAGAACCAGGGCAGCCTCTCAGTGAAAAGCTCCATCGACGGTGATCGAGAGAAAAGTGGTTGGGCGGTGGATGCCGGAGGGATTGGCAAGGATCAGGCGGCGGTCTTTGTGTTTGAAAAGCCCCTCACATCCCCAGCAGCCCTGACCATCCGGATGCGGTTTCACCTCAACGGCCAGCACAGTCTCGGAAGATTCCGCCTCGCTGTCGCGAGCGATCCGGCAACGGATTTTGAAGTGGGCCGGGGCACGGCCCAGAATCTCGCCGAAGGCATGGCTGCCTTGAAAAAAGGTAGTGCCTCCCTCTCGCCCCCCCAGCAGGAAGCTCTCCGGGACTGGTATGCACACCGGGATGCAGGTTGGCAAAAGCATCAAGCCGCCGTGCAGGAACACCTCGCCGCCAAACCCGCCCCTGACGTGAAGCCGGTTTTGATTTGTTCCGAAGGCGTCAAGCCACTCAAACATCACGCCGATGGGCGCGGCTACCCCCATTTCTATCCTGAAGTTCACACCTTGCGGCGGGGGGATCCCAAGCAAAGTGACGGCGTGGCCAAGGCTGGCTTTCTTCAGGTTCTGATGCCGGCGGGCAGCGAGGCTGAACGATGGCAGCACGAGCCACCGGCAGGAGCGACCACGAGCTTCCGCCGCGCCTCCCTCGCTGCCTGGATGACGGACGTGGAAAAGGGCGCCGGCCAGTTGTTGGCCCGGGTGATTGTCAACCGGGCTTGGCAGCATCACTTCGGTCGCGGACTGGTGGCAACCCCCAACGATTTCGGATTCCAAGGAGAGCGCCCGACACACCCGGAACTGCTCGACTGGCTGGCAAACGATCTCATCACTCATGGCTGGTCGTTGAAACGCATCCACAAGACCATTCTGATGAGCGCGACCTACCGCCAATCGGGCGACTTCGACGCTGCGGACTCGGCCAAGGATCCGGAAAACCATCTGCTCTGGCGTTTCGCACCTCGCCGCCTGGAGGGCGAAGCCATCCGCGACTCCCTGCTAGCGGTTTCAGGTCTGCTGGATCCCACGATGTTCGGCCCGGGATCGCTTGATGAGAACATGCGCCGCCGCAGCGTCTATTTCACGGTGAAGCGCAGCCGGTTGCCCAATTCCATGCTGGTCTTTGACTGGCCGGAGCACCTCGTCAGCATCGGAGCCCGCCCTGTGACCACGGTGGCTCCGCAGTCCCTTTACCTCATGAACAGCCCCCAATCCCGGCAGTATGCGGACGCGCTTGCGAAGCGCAGCGGAGGGGCGATCCCGACGCTGTATCTCCTAGCCCTGGGCCGGGAGGTGACGCCCGCAGAGCAGGCCGGGGCGGAAGCTTTCCTGAAAAAGCAGTCGGCCTACTACCAGAATCAATCGGATGCCGCCCACCGTGCCCTGACGGATTTCTGCCAGGCATTGCTGAGTTCCAACGAGTTTCTTTACCTGCCATGAATGCCCCCCTGTTCTCACGCCGTTCCCTTCTCAGCCGTGCCGGCGCCGGTGCGGGACTATTGGGGCTGGCTTCGCTGCTCCAGGAGGAACAACTCCTCGCCGATCTCCCCGATCCCCTCTCCCCCCGGCGGCCGCAAGGCCCTGCCCGGGCGAAGCGGGTGATCTGGATCTGTGTCAACGGTGGCCCCAGCCAGGTGGACACCTGGGACTACAAACCGGCGCTGGAAAAACACGACGGCCAAGAATTGGAAGGCTTCGACAAATTCACCGGCTTCTTCGCCAACTCGGTGGGAGGCATCATGAAATCCCCGTTCGCTTTCCGGCCGCGCGGCCAGTGCGGCAAAATGGTTTCCGAGATCTTCCCTCATCTCGGCGGACATGTGGACAAGATGGCCTTTATCCACTCGGGCCACACCGAATCCAACAACCACAGTCCAGCCTTGTTCATGATGAACTGCGGTCTTCCCCGCATGGGACTTCCCTGCGCCGGCTCCTGGGTCACCTACGGACTCGGCAGCGAAAGTCGGGACCTGCCGGCCTTCGTGGTCATGTCCGATCCCCTCGACCGGGGACTTCCCAAAGGCAATGCGAGCAACTGGAGCGCGGGATTTCTCCCGGGCGTCTACCAGGGCACCTGGCTGAAGCCCAAGGGTGATCCCATCGACAACCTCTTCCGTCCCACCGATCAGCCGGCGGCCGCCCAGCGGGGAGAGCTTGATCTGCTGGCCCGGTTGAATCGTGAGCACCTCGAATCCCGCCCCCATGAGACCGACCTCACAGCACGGATCGAGAGCTACGAACTGGCTTACCGCATGCAGTCAGCCGCGCCTGAAGCTCTCGATCTGAGCAAGGAACCGGAGGGGAGCAAAAAACTCTACGGCCTCGACCAGAAGCATTGCCAACACTTCGCCACGCAGTGTCTGACCGCGCGCCGTCTGGTTGAGCGGGGCGTCCGGTTCGTCCAGATTTACTCCGGCGGAATGGAAAACCAACGCAGTTGGGATGGTCACAGCGACATCAAAGGCAATCATTCCCAATTTGCGGGGGAAACCGACCAGCCCGTGGCGGGACTCCTGGAGGATCTTCACCAGCGCGGAATGCTCGATGACACCTTGGTGGTCTGGTGCGGTGAATTCGGCCGCCTCCCGGTGGCCCAGAAGGGGAAAACTCCAGGAAGAGACCACAACCCCCACTGTTTCACTGCCTGGCTGGCCGGAGGCGGGGTCAAAGGCGGCGTCTCACATGGGGAATCCGACGAACTCGGCCACAAGGCGGCGCTGGACACCGTCTCGGTGCATGATCTGCATGCCACGATTCTCCACCTGTTGGGAATCGATCATGAAAAGCTGACCTATACCTACAGCGGTCGCCGATACCGCCTCACCGACGTCGCGGGAGAGGTGATCCGTCCGGTGCTGGCCTGAGGGTTCCGGGCCTTCATCGGCGCAGCAGCCTGAACGACAATGCCGCGATGAAGACTGCGCCAGCGAGCAGGGCGATCCTCAAGGGAAGGTTGCCCGGTGCTGCGGGAGCGACTCCGACGCCCCCCTGCGGGTCGGCTGCGGCAGGCCGTGATTCCACGACCACGGGAGCCTCGCTCACGGTGGCAGCGGGAGAAACCGGTGGTTTTACCGCGGCCTCCGCAGGAGCCTCCGGGGCGCCGGATACACGGGGCGCCCCGGCGCTGTCAGTGGCACTGGCGATGGCCTTCTCTTCCTGGGGTGCCTGATTCGTCGCTGCTTTTTCCCCGGCGGCAGCCAGAGCCCGGTCCCAGTCGACCGCAAAGAGCGAATCCCAGCCAGGGTTCTGGTTTTTGACCTGACAAGAACAGGCTCCCACCAGGAAAAGCGCGGTGTTTTCAATCCACTCGTCGTCACATTCCGGAACCGGCCGGGCATCGAGGACCCGGCCACGACCGAAAACCACTCCCAGAAACGGGCCGTCGGATGGATTTCCATACCACTCGGGGCCGCGCAGGGTGTCGAGAAAGACCGATTCAACGGGATTGCTCTTGCGAAGACGGACCAAGGGAAATCCAATCTTCAGTTCGGGACCGGGTCCCATTCGGTTGGAGGGATCGGTTGGATCGATTTCTGGTATGCGGGCGACGCTTTCCAGAAACCGGAGACGCTTTCCAATCCGGGCGGCCTCAAGATCATCCGCCGGAGTGCCTTCGTCGGCGAGGACAAAAACGGCGGAGGCACCTTCCAGCAGATGACCGGCAATGGTCTCCCGACCGGGAGAACGGAGCAACCGCTCCCAGGTTTCACCCGTGAAAGGCCCCGTCCAGACAGGCTTGTCAGTACGGCCCGGAAAAAAGAGAACCGCTTCGGCCCCCAGATCAAGAGAGGTCTCGGCGATTTCGAGATTGGCGCCTCCGTTGGCACGAAACGGGCGCAACAGATTCCTGGTGGCTTCCGTGCGGGCGGTTTCACTGTTCAGCTTGAGCAGAAAACCATCCGGCTCCCATCGGTCCAGGGCGTAGCGGAAAACAGGAACCGTGCAGGCAAGAACACTCCCGGCGACAGCCAGCAACGTCACTCCGGCACCCCACGGAAGTGCGGGGAAGTTCCTAAAAGACGGGGTCCGCGCCATGTTGTTACGGTTTGCCAAAGCACAGCACCTTGCCGTCGACACTGGCGACATAGAGGCGGCCCCGGGCCACGGCCATGCCATCCCAGACCGGCGGACTTTCGAGATCAAATCCACCGCTTTGTTCACCCGATTTCACATTGACGAACCAGAGCTTGGCACCACTTTTCCCGTCGAGAGCTTCCGCCTGCTTGACCAGTTCTTCCCGAATCGCCGGATCCTTCTGGGTCAACCGCTCGAACGCATATTCCTCATCCAGTGTGTCCGGGGGACCGGCGACGATGACATTGTCCCCGGCGAGCGCCATGGCCCGGGTCACGATCGGCACGTAGCGATCCCATTGCCTCTCGACATAGCTGTTTTTCTGGGACGCCGCCGGGGCCTTGGCTCCGGCCTTGCCGGAAGGCGCGCCCTTGCGGAACCACAGCGCGGCCCCAACCCGGCCTTTCCCGGTTTCCACTCCGCTCGTGACCCCGTGCAGGGCATTGGCTTCATCTCTGGCGTCGCCATTGTCAAAGCTTGAAGCCACCACCACGTCCGTGAGGGGAGCATCAGGCGCGGCGAAACGTTCGCGGACCTCCTCGGCTGGAAGGGCCCGGTGGTAAAGGGCAGCCTGGTCGAGGAGACCAGTGTAGGGCGTGGGATCATCATTGGAGACCGCCATCCGGGCATTCCCCATGGTCAGACCATTGGCAGGCGCCGCGGTGAGAACGCCCGGAGACTGTCCGGTGGCAACGCTTTCGCCGTCAATATAAAGAACCGCGGCTCCTTTGGCATCAAGTGTTGCCACCAGCTGGTGCCAACCCTCGCCAAGGGCCTTGGGGGCGGCGAGCGTGAACAGATCTTGGTTGCGGCGAAGATGGAACGCAGGAATCCCCTGCTTCAACTCCAGACTATACCCCTGCTGCGGTCCGCCATGCTGGATGATGATGCCCTGCCCGCCATCCGGGAGCACCCAGGCCTGCAGGCTGAGGGGCTGTCCCGAAGGATCGAGTTTGGCATCAGCCGGAAACGCGACGGCTCCGTTCAAAGGATTAGGGGCCTTCGCGGCAGCCTTGTTCTTTTCCTTGGCACTGCCTTTCTTGTTGCCTGCTCCGCCCTGCGCCACGGGCTCCGGAGCATCGGGGGCGACTTTCGACGTGGCAAAAAGAGAATGCTCCATGGTGGTGGTCCATTTCAAATACTGTGCTTCCCGACCGTAGGAGTAAACGCAGCTGTCATTGAAGACCAGGATCCGGCCCGCCGGCGCATATTTGCCGGCTTGGTAATAGCCATTGTGGCCTCCGGCGAAGCTTTTGCCGTAGACCCAGTAGGAACGATGAAACCATGAATCGTCGAGGAAACCCATCGGAGCGAAAATATGGGCTCCCGGGCCTTTTTGGGCGGCCCCCTGCCGGGCGGCATCGCCGGATACTGGTCCGATGTCAATGCGCTTGCCGTCCGCCGCAATTTTCTGCGAGCGCAGGTAGGTCAGAGTGCCATCGCTGGAAAGCACGTCATTGAGACCCACGGGCATTTGGAGGGTCATGTGCTTGGTCTGGAGATCCTCCCCGGTGTCGGGATCAAGATCGTCGTAAATTTGCTCGACTTTTTTCTCTCCGGAGGCGGCATCGAGACGGAAGAACCGCAGGCCGCCATCCAGGAAACAGGACCGGCCCGCGACGAAGCTCACCAACCCATTTTCCACCAGAAGGCTGCCGTGGACCGGGGCCACACTCTCAAGTTGTTCGAAAGCAAAATGCCTCATCTCGCGGGGAGCGGCGTGGAATTTCCAGATCAAGGCCCCGTCACTGGCTCGAAGGGCGTAAACGCTACCATCCATACTGCCAAAAAGGACACGGCCTTTCCAATAGGTCGGGGGGGAATCAACCCGACCGCCGGCGATGAAACGCCAGCGTTTTTCTCCAGTCGTGGCATCCAGGGCATGCACCGTGTGCGCATCGATCTGGGCGACAAACACGCTGCCGGCGGCAATGGTCAAGGCACTGAGCCTCCCCGGAAGGTCGATCTCCCAGGCTTTTCCCAGATCACCAGCCAGAGCCTGACTGGAGGCGCCGCTCCGGGCATTGTCTCGACGATAGGTGGGCCAGTCGGCGGGATCTGCTTCGGTCTCCTCGATCGGTTGCCCCCAGGCCGGACCATGGGATAGCCGGGCCGACTCCGTGATGGGTTCGGGCAGGGGGTACTTCGCCGCCGGCGCGAGCGCATTCATCCCATCGAGCTTTGCTTCGGGATAGCAGGCACAGTTGTGAGGCCCCGCATAAGTCAGTCCATTCGCAGGGAGCACTCCATAGAGACAGGCTCCACGAACCCAGTGGTTGATGTCCCAGTGCTCTTTTTCAATGTCAACATACTCAATGCCGGTCCGTGACGGGATGAGGAATTTCTCCGTCGCTTTGGCCATGTAGCAGCGGTGATGGAACCAGTAACAAGTCACATCGGGAAGGAACTGCTTTTTGACCTCGCCGGTCAGCGGATCACGGCCCGTGAACTCCCCTGACTGATTGCCCTGGGTGGTGCCGGCGTTCCAGACCAGACCACCCGCGACCATGAGATCTTCGGGCGAACGGTAGCCTGACTTTTCATGCGGACTGATCCAGAGCTCCTTGCCGGTATCCGCACTGAGCCCCTTCATTTTGCCATCCCCCCCGGCGTAAAGCACCACATCGTCATGCAACACGACCCGGGGACCAAAATTGTATTCGTAAAGCGCCCGCTTCGCGACCGGTGCGTCCGCCCAAGCGGTGGTGCCATCTGCGGGATGGAGGCACATCAGTCCGTCCCCATTGGAAAAGATAACGCGCTTGCCATCGGTGCAGAGGGTCAAGGGAGCGATCTTGCCCTCGTATTCCCAATTGGTTTTGCCAGTGGCGGCGTCCACGGCGACGAGACGGCGGGGCTTTTGATCCCAGTTGAACTCTGTTTCGACCCGCTTCTGATCACCGGTATTGAAAACCGGGGCGTAATCCTTGAGAGCCCAATCGCCGGGATTGGCGAGGACGAAAAGGGTTCCATCCCGGTGAATGATTTCCTCCGCCCCTTGGGTACCCGCATACACGGAAAGTTCCTCGCCGGTCGCCGCATCGATTTTTGAAACCGGAGCGCCCACCGCTTTGGTGACGACAACAGACTTTCCATCCGTCACAAGTCGGCGGGTCATCTGGGTCGGGCCGGACTTGAGCGGCCACAGGTAGTCATTCCAGCCGCCCAGCTCATTTTTCCAAAGGATGGTTCCATTGAAAGCGTCCCGGGCCACGAGTTGCCACTTGGCTGGGAGAAGAATGGAAATACGGGATCCGGCATCCATGATATAAAAGAGCCGCCCGCCAGCGCTGACCATGGCGCTGAGGCTGGACATGCGATCATGATGCCGTGACCATCTGGGACTGCCGACCCACTGGAGCCGGGAAGGCGGGCCGACCGCCGTGTCGCGGGAAACGGCATTGCCCCGGGAGTCATAGAAATAATGCGTCCAGTCATCCATCTCGGCAGGACGGGGCTTCACGATTTTTTCCCACCCGTCGCCCCGCCGGATCATGGCGACGCCCCGGGGAACCAGCACCCGGTCAATTTCGGCGAGGCTCACTGATTCGGCCTGCTCAATCACGAGGAGATTGACGAGGTTCTCCACAAAAGGCAACGAACCGCCTTCCCAGGTTTCCATTGCCACGGGACCGTAGGCCCCGGAATCGGCAAGACGGTTCCTTCCCGAGACAACCAAGGCAGGGTCCGTTTCCAGGCCGAGCACCTGGAATCCTTCGCCAGCTTTCAGGGCGGAGGTCAATTGTCCGTCACCCGACCCGACATGAACCACGAAGCCACCGGAAACCCCAGATTCCTGAAGCAGCTGACGCGCTTCTGAAACCGGCTCAGAACGCAGGCTCAAGGTGGGGAGAACTCCGGAAAGGATTCCAAGAAAAATGGATGAGAGACGGAGAAGGCGCATGAACAAGAGGGGTAAAAAAAGTGGCGCTCGCAAAAATCATCAATCAAGCGATGTCCAGAAACGTTTGCTGAGAAGCATTTATACCCCGAAGGGAGGCCACTGGTGCACAAAAAAAGACAAAAAGACGACCACCGAGGTCGTGAGAGGCGATGGAACAATTCCTGCTCTTTTCTGATTTAATCGGGACAGTTAAAATTTCCGTAAAATTGAACTTGCAAACAAGCCGAAAATTTCATAGAAATGGGGAGTTTTTTTTCCATGCACAAAGTAGTTGCATTTTTATTGAACGGAAGCATTTCACCTGACGTCTACACTACTTGACGCCCACCAGTTCCGTAGCAATATCCCGAGCCTTATAATCATCAAAATTAAGCGTATCTTTCGCAACAATTAGGCTTTCTGCTCACAAAAAACGGCGCTTCCGAAAAAAAACCGAGCTTTGGAGCGGTTTCTTATCGATAAATAAATCCAAAATCATTACAACAACACTTCTCAGGAAGGGTGAACGACCATGGGTAATTTAGAAATGGACGGGGGGATCAAAATCTACCTCCGCGAAATAGGAAAAACGCCGCTTCTCACTCGTGAAGAAGAGGTCGAGCTTGCCGAACGCATCAAAAAAGGCGATCGGGACGCCCGGGCGCACATGATCAAGGCGAATCTTCGACTGGTTGTCAAAATTGCGCAGGACTACGCCAACTATGGACTGCCGCTTCTGGATTTGATCTCCGAAGGGAACATCGGCTTGATGAAAGCAGTGGAACGTTTCGATCCCAACAAGGGGGGCAAACTTAGTACCTACGCCGCTTGGTGGATCAAGCAATCCATCAAACGGGCGCTGGCCAACCAGAGCAAAACGATCCGCCTGCCCGTCCACATGGTGGACAAAATCTCCAAGATGCGCCGCGTCGCCATGGTCCTCAGTGAGGAGTTGGGACGTGAACCCACGGATGAGGAATTGGCGGACGAAATCGGCATCGACCGGGCGAAACTCTCGCACCTGAAGTCAGCGGCACTGCGGCCAGCATCTCTCGACGCCCCCATCAGCGAGGACGACACCACGGAATTCGGTGAAATCATCGGTGACGAACGGGCTCAGACGCCGTTGGAGCTGCTCTCGCACAAAAACATGCACATGCAGCTCGACGATCTGCTGGCAGTGCTGGACGAGCGCGAGCGCAAGATCATCGACGCGCGGTTTGGCCTCAATGGCCAAAAGCCCAAGACCCTTGAAGAAGTCGGCCAGGAGTTCGGCGTGACCCGGGAACGGATCCGGCAGTTGCAGAACATCGCACTGCGAAAACTTCGCCGGGCTCTCCAGAACAAGGAAGATCCGGGCCCCAAGCCGGTGCGCGGCACCAAGAAAAGTCGCAAGAAAGCCACGACCACCGAAGGAGAAGTCACCGAGGAGACCGAGTCTGAATCCGACGTTGAAACGGAAATGCTTTCGGACTTCGAAGAGGAGCACGAAGAGGCTCTCGCCTGATCTCCCTTTTTTCACAAAAACGGTGGTTCCTTCTTCTGACGGGCCGCCGTTTTTTTGTACCCTCATTTCGCGCCTCTGAAACATTGTCCCTCCCACTTCCGTAAGTTGGGGATGCCCCATTTTTTCCAGCAGATTCTTTCTTGGCGCAAGATCCACCGAGGCCTCAGTTTCGGCAGCCTCGGCATCGTTTTTCTTTGGGGTGGGATGATTCAGATCGGTGCGGATGCCTTCTTGCATCCCAGTCGCCGATCCATGGAGCCTCGTCATCGAAGCATCCTACAACATCCGATCGACCATGGAATGAAACTACGTCCCTTTTCTGCCACGACGGCAGATGGCGCTATACTGGAGGCAATTGAAATACTGCCGGCACCTTTCAAAGATTGGGGAACCGCAACCAATTCCCGTGCGATGCGCGCGCGGTTGGAGGCAAAGAAGCGCCTGCCGTCATCATCACCGGGAACCATCGTGATGTCGCATGGCCGGAGTGGCATCAAAGAGGATCAATTCCCAATCGCGGAACGATTTGTCGCGGCCG
>JADZAX010000565.1 GCA_020852405.1 Verrucomicrobiales bacterium | reverse complement strand
CATGGAGGTGCCTTGGGCAGGCGGGCGACTTTCCGGCATTCACCATAATCCAGCGTCTCCAGCCCATCCGGCATCTCGGCCACACCTTCAAAATCCGGGCACTTGCGCACGTCCAGGCATTTTAGCCCCGTGGGCAGTGGCGGCAGCGTCTTCAGCCCCCGGATGCCCCACAGATGCAGATGGGTCAGGTTCTCAAACCGGTTGGCCAGATCCTCCGGCAGGGTTGCCATCTTGATGGTTTCCTCTTTTTTCAGCGAGCCGATCACGATTTTCACGACGCGGTCCCGGCGGTCATCCCATTCCGACCAGTCGGTGATGGGTTCGAGACGGTTGATGACGACAGGGTTTGCGATGACGGGTTTGGGGTCCATGAAAGAGGTTGGGGTGAAAAAATGAAAAAAACCGCCGCCCGCTACGCGGGCCGTTCCGGCAGGCGCTCCCGCGCCAGGTCGAGGTCCGGTCCGCCTCCGTCCCCGGACTCCGCCCTTTCCTGGTCTGGGCTGGCTGCCACCGGACCAGGGAGCAAACAGAGACGGAAGCCGAAGCCCCTGTAGCGATTGCCCGCCCTGTACCCGGAGCGGATGGCGGAGCGGCAGATCCTGGCGGTATTGCCCCAGGAGCCGCCGCGCAGGACGCGGACCGTCGACTTCGAATCACTCTCACAGGGATCGATGACGCCATCAGGACAGTCCCGATAGGCTGCCTCGTTCCAGGCATCCCGACACCATTCCCAGACATTTCCGTGCATGTCGTGGAGGCCGAATTCATTGGCGGGCTTCCAAGCCACCGGCTGCGTTTCATTGCCCGAATTACCAGCGAACCAACCCACCTCTGCCAAGGCGGCCGCCCCGTCCCCGTTCCAATATTCCGTCTCTGTCCCGGTGCGGCAGGCGTACTCCCACTGCGCCTCGGTGGGCAGGCAGGCCAGGGTGCTTGGCGGCAGTCCGGCCGCTTCCAAGAGGCCGCTCGCCGTCAGCCAGGCCGCCACGACTTCCGCGTCCTGAAAATCCACCTGCTCCACCGGCCGGTCGTCGCCTTTGAAACCGCTGGGGTCTTCCCCCTTGTTCCCGTCCAGGCGCTGGAGTGCCGCCAGACAGCCTGCGGCCATGGCGCGGTATTGGGCCTGGGTGACGGGGTTGACCCCGAGGTAGTAGGGTTGCCTTAGCCTGACCCGATGGCGGGGCTCTTCGACCGAACTATCGTACCAACTTTCCACGCTACTTTCACCCCGACTCCCCCGCCAGAACTCCGCCGTCTCTCCCGCATCCACGATGCGGCGGAAGACCATGGGGATACCGCCCGGCAGTGTGATCGGCACCTCCTTGGGCAGCACTTCCTTTCCGCGCGCTTCCCCGCTCATGGATTGTCCTCCCCCTTTGCCGCCCCGCCGCAGGCCTTCTCCACCCTTCCGGGGCAGATCTCAGCCTGTGGCGGGGTCTTACGCGTGGTTTCGTCCCCGGCCGTCGCCGGGGCACGGGAAGGCGCGTCGTCCGGTGGCAGCGCGGTGTCTCCGTGCCAGGGAGCAAACAGAGACGGAAGCCGTTGTTCCTGTTGCGATTGCCCGCCCTGTTCCTGTTGCGGATGGCGGAGCGGCAGTTCCTGGCGGTATTGTTCCAGGAGCCGCCGCGCAGGACGCGGTCCGTCGTCTGGCTCCAGCGCCTCCCCCAATCGTGAAAAACCGCACACCATGCGCCGCCAGGCAATGTCATCGCCAAACTGGGCATGGGCAAAAAGAGCGGTGGCACGGGACTGTAAGTCTGCCTCGGTGGATTTCCCGTGGCAATGCTCTTTTTCAATGCCATGGAGCCGCCGCCGCAGCCGCCTCCTTCCCAGCCGGTTTAGCCGGGTGCGGTCCGGGTACAATACAAAGCCCAGAAAGGGCGCGCCGTGTTCCGCCCGATTCATCACGCCGCCGCCCTTCATTCGCAGCCCCATCTCCCCCAACGCCTCCGCGGCACCCGTGCGGACGGCGCGAAGTGTCTCAGGATCGGCAACTAAAAGCATGTCATCCATGTAACGGAGATACCGCGCCACGCGGCAGGTCTGTTTTACCCAGCGATCAAACACATCCAAGTAAAAATTCCCCAGATACTGACTGGTCAGCGCCCCGATGGGCAGACCATGCCCGGGACTGTGGTGGTAGGAATCCAGCAGGCGGTCAAAGAGAGCCAACAGCCGCCGCTCCCGAAACCGCCGCCGCAGCGCCCAGCGCATCCGCTCGTGAGGGATGCTGTCGTAAAACTTCGCCACATCCAGTTTCAAAAACCAATCCTTCGGGCGCAACCAGGAGCGCGCCTGACGGAGAGCCGCGTGTTGCCCCTTCCCGGCGCGACACGCAAAACTCTGATCCATCGCCCCCAGCTCGAATGACGGTCCGGTGACGCCGATGAGGGCGTGGTGAAGCACCCGATCCCGAAAGGCGGGGGCATGAATGACGCGCGTCTTGGGGTCGCGAATCTGGAACTGCCCGTAGCGGCTGAACGTGTAGGTGCCTGTGCTCAGGTCCGCCACCATGCGGGCGGCCTCCGCCTCCAAACGCGCCATGAAGGCCACGACCTCTGGACGGTGGCGCTTTCCCTGGGAGGCGCGCCAGGCGGCCTCGACGATGCGCCGGGCATCGCACACGCGGTCAAACAGTCCTCCCTCGCGTTTCATGGTTTCGCGGGTTCCGCGGCGAGGAGCGTCGCCAGGAGGCGCTCCCCATGTTTTTCCACTCGCGCCTTCCCGATGCCGTCAACCGCCATCAGATCGGCCATGGTCCCGCAGCGCCCCTGCACCATTTGCGCAAGCTGGGCGTTGGTGAACACGGCATACACGGGCACGCCTTCCGCCTCGGCGATCTTTTTGCGCTCGTCCCGCAGTCGGCTGAAGCGCTGGAAGTCCTCCGGCGTCATGAGCTCCCGGTAATCAACCTTCTCCTGCTTCGCGACTTTTTCCACCGCTTCGCCAACCGTCTGCACGACAAAGACCAGCATCGATCCAGCCGCCCCGTGGACGATGTGATGCGACACCGACGCCACCCGCCGGGACGCGAGAAAGGCGTTCACATCCTCCAAGGGCTCAGGGGCAGGCAGGGGGTATTGAAAAAGGTGAAATTTCATAGGGTTCAGTGAACAAAAAAAAATCCACCCGCTACGCGGGCCGTTCCGGCAGGCGCTCCCGAGCCAGGTCGAGGTCCGGTCCGGCTCCGTCCCGCTCCTCCGGCTTCCGGCGCGTCCCGCGCCTCCCGCCTCCGTCCCCGGACTCCGCCTCTTTCTGGTCTGGGCTGGCTGCCACCGGACCAGGGAGCAAACAGAGACGGAAGCCGT
>JADZAX010000564.1 GCA_020852405.1 Verrucomicrobiales bacterium | reverse complement strand
GATCCGAACTTCGCGGCGCGTGCCTTCGAGATGGCCTGGTCCCACAGCCAACTCGAGCTCCACCAGATGCACGCCACGGAGGCGGATGCCCAGCTCTACGCGCGCCTCGCCAGTTCCATGATCTACGCCAATCCGCTCCATCGGGCGGCCGCCGTGATTCTCACCCGGAACCGGCGTGGCCAGGCGGGTCTGTGGGCCTTCGGCATTTCGGGCGACCTGCCGATCCTCCTCCTCCGCATCGCCGATGTGCATCGGATCAACCTCGTGAAGCACGTCCTCCAGGCGCACGCCTATTGGCGTGGCAAAGGATTGGAGGTTGATCTCATCATCCTCAATGAGGATTTTTCCGGATACCGGCAAGAGCTCCAGGATCGCATCCTCAACTTGATCGGCTCGGGTCCGGAAGTATACCGGATTGACGAACCGGGTGGCATCTTTCTCCGCCGCAGCGAAGACCTGACTGAAGAGGACCGCATCCTCCTGCAATCGGTCTCCCGCGTCATCCTCACCGACAGCGCCGAGAGCCTGACCCAACAGGTCACACGGCAGGCACCGGCGATCCGGAAGGTGCCCCGGTTTGCGGTGACTCGGACGCCCTCCGCCGTGATGGCTCCCGAGCCCGTCCCGTCGCGCGATCTTCTGTTTTATAACGGAATCGGCGGCTTCACGCAGGACGGGCGGGAGTATGTGGTGCAGATCCGGCCAGGCAAAGCCACCCCCGCTCCCTGGTCCAACGTTCTCGCCAATGATCGGATGGGATCCGTCGTCTCGGAAAGCGGTGCCGCCTATACCTGGGTGGACAACGCCCATGAATTCCGGCTCACTCCCTGGAATAACGATCCGATCAGTGACCCCAGCGGCGAAGCCTTTTACCTTCGCGACGAGGAAACCGGTCAATTCTGGTCGCCGACGCCGCTGCCTGCTCCCGGCAACGGGACTTACACCTGCCGGCATGGATTCGGCTACAGTGTGTTTGAATACACCCAGAACGGCATCAACACAGAGGTGTGGACCTATGTCGCCGTGGATTCTCCGGTGAAGTTTGTGGTGGTGAAAGTGCGCAACCAATCCGGCCGGGCAAGACGCCTCTCGGTGACAGGCTATTGGGAATGGGTCCTCGGGCAATGGCGGCACTCCAACCTGATGCACATCGTCACCGAAGTCGATCCCGCCTCGGGCACCCTCTACGCCCGCAATGACTACAACAGGGAATTCGCCGGGAAGACCGTTTTTGTGAATGTCAACGAAGCGGCGCGGACCGTCACCGGGAACCGCACGGAATTCCTCGGACGCAACGGCACCACGGCTCGTCCCGCCGCCATGTGGCAGGATCACCTCTCCGGGAGAACGGGAGCCAGCCTCGATCCCTGCGCGGCCCTCCAGGCTCCCTTTGACCTTGCCAAGGGTCAGGAGCGCGAATTCGTTTTCCTCCTCGGAGCGGGCAATGATGCCGAGGAAGCCCACCAGCTCGTCCGTCGCTTCAGTGGATCGGCTGGCGCAAAACTCGCCCGTGAATGTGTTTGGGAATTCTGGAAACGGACCCTCGGCACGGTCCACGCAGAGACGCCAGATCCCGCGTTGAATATCCTTGTCAATGGCTGGCTCGAATACCAGACCCTCGCCTGTCGCTATTGGGGACGCAGCGGCTATTACCAGTCCGGAGGTGCCTACGGCTTCCGCGATCAACTCCAGGACACGACTGCTCTGCTCAACGCCGCGCCATGGACCGCCCGGGAACATCTCCTGCGCGCGGCAGCTCGCCAGGTCATCGAGGGGGACGTGCAACACTGGTGGCATCCGCACACGGGCCGCGGTGTCCGCACGCACTTCTCGGACGACTTCCTCTGGCTCCCCTACTGCGCCTGTCGTTATGTGAAAGCCACCGGCGACACCGGGGTGCTCGATGTGCAGGTGCCGTTTCTGGAAGGGCGCGCGGTCAATGTCGATGAGGAATCCTATTACGATCTTCCCCAGCACTCCGATGAGCAGGGCACCCTCTATGAGCACTGCGTCCGGGCCATCACGCGCGGCCTTCGCTTCGGCAGCAACGGGCTGCCGTTGATCGGTTGTGGCGACTGGAATGACGGGATGAACCTCGTCGGAGCGAAAGGAAAAGGCGAGAGTGTCTGGCTAGCCTTCTTCCTTTATGATGTTCTGCGGCGTTTCTCGGGACTGGCGCGAAGCCGCAACGATGTGGCCTTTGCCGACAGGTGCACGCAGGAGGCCGAACAGTTGCAGCTCCATATTGAAGCAAACGGATGGGATGGCGGCTGGTATCGGCGCGCTTACTTCGATGACGGGACACCGCTCGGGTCGGCAACCAACGAGGAATGCCAAATTGATTCCATCGCCCAGAGTTGGGCTGTCCTCTCGGGCGCGGGGATCCCCGAAAGGGCGCGCCTTGCGATGGAGCGTGTCGATCAGCGGCTCGTCCGCCGGGATGCACAACTGATCCTGCTGTTCGATCCTCCCTTCGACAAGTCCGCGCTCGAACCGGGTTACATCAAGGGCTACATCCCCGGGGTCCGTGAGAATGGGGGGCAATACACCCACGCCGCTATCTGGGCCGCCATGGCGTTCGCGGAGATGGGGGAGACCGAGAAAGCCTTCGAACTCTTCTCCATGCTCAATCCGATCCGCCACGCGACCGACCCCGAGGGCGTCAGCCGATACAAGATCGAACCCTACGTTGCCGCCGCTGACGTCTACTCCGTGGCACCGAACATCGGACGCGGGGGCTGGAGTTGGTACACCGGCTCATCGGGCTGGATGTACCGGCTCATCATCGAGACCTTCTTCGGATTGCACCTCGAAGTGGATCAACTGCATCTGAATCCTCACCTGCCGGAGGCATGGGAGTCATTCAAAATTCACTACCGCTACCGCGACACCTTTTACCACCTCACCATCACCCGTTCTGTCGCTGAACCGGGAGGTCGCGGTCGGCTCCTGCTCGATGGAAATGTTCTCTCCGAAAACGTCATTCCCCTCGTCGATGACCGGCGTGAGCATGCGGTCGAATTGAGCCTTCCCTGAGGTATCGGGATATTTGTGGGCTGGCGGCCGCTGGGAATCCCGCCGGGCGGATCAGACCGCCCCGAGGGCGGGATAATCCGTATAGCCTGCCGCACCCGGCCGGTACCAGGTGCCGGGATCCGATTCCACGACCGGGGCTCCGGAGGCAACCCGGGCAACAAAATCGGGATTGCCAATGAAGGGACGTCCAAAGACCACGGCGGCCAGCGTGCCGCTGGTGACCGCGGCGGCGGCTTCCTCCGGGGTGTATCCGAGATTGGCTACCAGTGCTCCATGGAAAGCCGCACGGGCCGGCGCCAGTACGTCGCCGGTTTGGATCTGATACAGGTCTCCCCGGACCACTTCGAAGAAGGCAATGCCACGGGCATCCAGTGCCTGCGCCACATGGCGGGTCAGGGCAACGGGATCGCTGTCCCTCATGTCGTTGTAGCTGTTCAACGGGGAGATCCGCACCGAGACGCGCCCGGCACCCCAGACACTGATCACGGCATCGGTGATTTCGAGGAGCAGCCGGGCCCGGTTTTCAATTGGACCGCCGTAGGGACCGGTGCGGTGGTTCGTGCCGTCGCGGAGGAATTCGTCGATCAGGTAGCCATTGGCGGCATGGATCTGGACGCCGTCGAAACCGGCCGCTTTCGCATTGGCCGCCGCGAGGCGGAAGCCTTCGATGATTCCGGGAATTTCCGCATCTTCTAAAGCGCGGGGCACTGTGTAGGGTTTCTTGCCTTCCGGAGTGTGTGTTTCCTCATTGGCGATGGCGATGGCGCTGGGAGCCACGGGTTGCGCTCCGCCGTTGAGCAGCGGATGGCAGGCCCGGCCGCCGTGCCAGAGTTGGAGGAGAATGCGGCCCCCATTGGCATGCACCGCCCCGGTCACCTTTTGCCAGGCGGCGACCTGCTCTTGGGAGTAAATGCCGGGCTCTGTTCCCCCAAAAGCAGAATTGCCTTCCATGACCATGGTGGCTTCGGAGATGATGAGTCCGGCCGAGGCCCGCTGGGTATAGTATTCGACCATCAGACCGGTGGGGACATGGTTGGCATCGGCCCGGCAACGGGTCAGAGCGGCCATGATGAGGCGGTTGGGGAGTTCGAGTGCTCCCAGGGTGACTGGAGTGTGGAGAATGGACATGGTATGAAGTTAAGATTGGACCGGTCGGTTGGTTGTGACGAGGTGGAGGGCGGGTGATTACAGGGAAAATACCCAGAGATCGAGCAGAAGGGGGGCATGCATTCCAACCCCTTGTTTCCCACCTTGAGAAAGGCATTGCGGGTCAGGGATTCCGTGACCAGAATCAGATCCCTGTAATGATCCTGATCCTGGCCGACGATTTCTCCGGTGCTGCCGAATTGGCAGGTATTGCGGCCAATCATGGGTTGCGCGCCGAAGTGCAAACCCGTTTCGACCCGGATTCCGCCGCCGAGGTGATCGCCTTGGACACGGATACCCGGCTCCTCAGCGAAGCTGCGGCCGGTCACTGCGTGTCTGAAGTGGCGGCTTCTCTCCAGGGCGTTCCCGTGTCCTGGCTTTTCAAGAAGACCGACTCGGTGCTGCGCGGCCACATTCGTGCGGAAATCGCGGCCATTCTCACGGCCATGGGCCTGGCGGATTGCCTGCTCATTCCCGCCAATCCATCCAAAGGCCGGATCATCCTTGAAGGTCGCTGTTTCATCGACGGAGTTCCTCTGGAGCAGACCGTGTTTGCGCACGATCCCGAGCATCCCCGGAGGCACTCGATGGTGGCGGAACTGCTGGGAGGGGACGACCGGATCCGGGTACCGGATGTGACCTGTCTCGAAGACATCGAAAGAGAGGCCGCCAACCTGGGGGAAGGCACGCTACCTGCCGGTGCGGCCGACTTTTTCACGGCCCTGCTCCGGCTCCGCTCCGCCGCCCTTCGTCCAGCGGAGGCCCTCCCCGATGAGGATTTTCCCAGGCTCTGTGTTTCTGGAAGCGCCGCCGCCTGGGATTCCGGTCGCGCGGAGGAAATGCGCGGACGTGGCGAGGTGGTGCTGCCGCTCCGTGAACCACCCGGGGAATGGACCGCTGAGGTGGACAGGATCCTGGGTTCTCATGGCTCCGTCATGATGGCGATCGGCCGGCCTCCCGGGGAACTCTCCCCCGCTGAACTGACCCGTCGCCTGGTGGCGGCGGCCCTGCCTTTCGCTGACCGTCCCGGACTTCGCATTGCCCTGGAGGGAGGAGCCACCGCGGTGGCCTTCATCAAGGCTGCCGGATGGGAAAAGCTCCGCGTGCTGCCGGGCAGCGGATCCGGCATTGCCCGCCTGGAGACCCCAACCGGAGAGTTGTGGGTTAAACCAGGGCGTTATCCGTGGCCCGGGGGACCGACACTGGTCTGAGTGGAAGATTGACGGTCAGGTTGCGGGGGGGCGGTGCGTTGTTGTGCCTGCGGCCATGCTTCGATGTTCCCTCCTGCTTTTTCTGCTGTTCCTGTCGCCCCTTCCAGTCCGGGCCGAACCGGAGTATGTGAGGGATATTCTTCCCCTGCTGGAGCGCCGGTGTTTTGAGTGTCATGATGCCGCCTCGGAAAAGGGCGGCGTGAACTTGGAGCGCTACATTGATCACGCTGCGGTAATGCGGGACCGACGGATCTGGGGTGAGGTCTTCAACAAGGTCGAGGCCAAAGAAATGCCCCCTCCAAAACGGCCGGACCGACCCAGCGAAGCCGAACGGAAGCTCCTGCTGCAATGGATCGCAGGCATTGCCGCCGCGCCGGATCCCACCCTGGGTGTGCCCGATCCTGGGCGCCCCTCGCTGCGGCGGCTCACCAGGCTGGAATACAACAACACCGTGCGGGACTTGCTGGGGTTGCCATTTGATCTCTTCATCTTTCCCGAGCGGCTTCCATTTTCAGACAAAAGTTACTACCAACCGGCCTCTGGCCGCATGGGGGACTCCGTGGAAGTGAAGATGCGGGAATACGGGCAGAAATACCCCGTGCTCCTGCCGGGGGCGGGGCTTCCGGGTGACAACCGGGCGGAACACGGTTTCACCAACCGGGGCGATGCCAACAATCTGTCGCCTCTCCTGCTGGAGCAGCTTGTCGCGTTCGCCGGTGAACTGGTGCGGCACCCCCAGCTTCCCGAATACAGTCCGGTCTTTGCCAGGCTTCTGGGATTGGACCCCGCCGGATTGCCCAGAACCATCGGCAAACCAGTGACCGGGGAAATCGTGCGGGCTCCTGGGGTCCGTCTGGTCCCTGCTCTGGCTCCTGAATTGACCGTCTGGCGCAAGAGTCCGGCTTCCCCCGACTGGCCGCAGGATTTCCGGAACCAGGTGGCGGAAGCCCATGCTTCCGGAAGAGGGGGAGTCTTTGACATTCCCAAGGAGCTGGGAAATGCCACCATCGCTGGCAAGGGGGGACTGATCAAGGCAACCTTCGGGCAACGGGTCCTCACCGTGAATCCCGATGCCGATCTTTGGCTCGCGGGCTTTGCCACGGCCCGGGCCGTTTCCGGGAATCTGCTGATGACCAACAAGGTCAAGGGGGGCAAGGTTTGTGAATTGACCTTTGATGTGAGGGGAGAGGCCGAGGATGAGGG
>JADZAX010000563.1 GCA_020852405.1 Verrucomicrobiales bacterium | reverse complement strand
GATCAGCCGTCCAGGAGCCACCTGAATCGTATCCCATGGTGTCGCGCACCTGCACGGTGCCGCCCGCATACACCAGAATGTCCCCGGTCATGGACTGGTCGGGCAGGATATTCGTCACCGCGGCACCGCCGGGAGCGGTGAAACTGCCTCCGGTCGAAACGCGGTCACGGTGCCACCCCCCGTGGCCAATTTGAACGTTAGAAAACTCGTATTCCGTGTCATTTGGACTGTTCACCGGAAGGATCGTATCAACCCCCACATAAGCCCCGGTGTTCTGGTCGCCGGTCCGCGGCAACAGATTGAAACTGAGCACTCGAACCGCTCCGGTCTCCGCCCGAAGGGTGATGTCGCCGCTCGAAGTCTGATCCCAGATGGTTCGGCGGTTGCCTTCGTGGAATCCTCCGTGGCCGATCTGGGCGGGGTTCAATGAGCCCATGCCTGCGCGGACTTGGATCCCGGAGCCCGCCTCCCCCCGGCCGTCGCCGGCGGTGGTAGCCCCCAAAGCCACCACAGAAATGTCCCCGTGGTAGCTGCCGAAATTGTCCAAGCCTCCGTGCCCCACTTTGACATAGCGACTGCTGGATCCCTGATTGTTGGTCAGGTCAGTATAGCCCGCGTTGCTCTCGAAAGTGGACGGAGCCATGATGAGAATGTCCTCCCCCGCCGTGATGGAAATGGCTGCGTCCACTTTGGCCGTCGCATCATAATTGGTCCGCCAGGTGGTGCCGAAATAGGTGCGGTTGTTGTCGCCAGGATCCAGCACCGCTCCGTCACGGGTCGTGAGCGATCCCGCCGGAGCCCCCCCCGCATTCCGTGCCAATTCCACTCCTTCAGCTCCGGTGCCCCCGTGGCCAATCTGAGCGTAGGCGTGGTTGGCATCGCCTCCCCGGAGGTCGAGACGCCCCCCCACCACCACCGTGATGTCCCCGGTGGCACCATAGCCCGCACCTTTGAAGGCGCCACCAGACGCCACAGTACCGCCGAGCATGGAGAGGTAGTCCTTGCCTTGAATGTTCCCGGTTTGCGTCGCGGCGGTCGTGATTCCGTCAGCCGAGGCATTGCTGCCCCACCATTCATTGCGTTCCCCGTTCTGGGTGCTCAACGCAATGGTGCCGTTGAGGCCAAACTCCGTCCCCGCGTCGCGGAATCCCAGCTGCGCCCAGCGTTGTCCGCCATCGGAGCCGCGCACCAGAAGATCGTTCGCCGCCACCTGGGTCGCGCCGAACCGGCTCCCGACTTCGATGCCTTCGGCCACGGTGTTATCGACCACACCGTTGATGTTATAGCCATTGATGTAGACCGAACCGCCGCCCACGCCCGCGGCATCGTTACCCGCAATGCCGTCGTTCATCGTTGCCAACACCGCCGCCATGTTGAATCCGCCCAAAGGACCTCCCAGGTCAGCCGGATCGAGCGTGCTCGCCTGGGTGGTGCTCAGGGCGAAGGGGCTGACGATGCCCGTGGTGCCGTTCCATCCGGCCACGATGTTGATCCCGCCATCGCCGGCGCTGCGCACGTCGTTGGCGAACAGGATGTTCCCCGCCGCAAGGAGAGTCAGGGTGCCGCCCACCGTATTTTTGTCCTGTTGATACCACTCCACTCCGCCGAAGTTGCCGCCGGGTGTGGCGCCGGTGTTCTTCCCGGCGCTGACCGTGATGTCCCCGCGCTGGGCTCCCGTCCAGTTCGTGGCGATGATGACGTTGTTCCCTTTGTCCAGAAGATCAGACAGATTGAGGTTGTTCATGTTGGTGGCGCTGTCCAAACCGGTGCCGATGGTGACATCGGTGGGATCGAGCAGCAGGGTCCCGGCAGGACCCGCTTCAGCAGTCACATCCACGGTGCCCGCGAAATTCAAATTGGTTTTCCCGGACACCTCGACAAAACCGCCACTCCCGATCCCGTGCGCGGAAATGTTCCCTTGGTAGGAAGTAGTTCCGTCCGCCCAAACGACCACGGCCCCGCCCGATCCACTCTCCAATGCGTCAGCGGCAATGGTTGCTCCGTCGGCCACACTCGTCGTCGAGGCATTGCGCACCCCCAGCATCTTGCCTTGGAATCCTCCGCCGATCAGCACGTTCCCGCCTCCGGATTGCCCACTGGCGTCAATGTCAGCCGTGCTCGTGAGCACCACCTCCCGGCCCAGAACCTTGACCAGCGCATCCCGTCCCGCCACGCTCCCCGTGCCGATGGCGTCAATTTCGCCAGCCACCGTCGTGGTGCCGTTGGCGCTCTCCACAATCACGTTGCCCCCGTGGGTGGCGTGGTTGTCTTCCAACCTTCCGCTCCCGCCGATCATCGTGGCGGTGCCGCCTTTAACCACCAGCAGACCTCCCTTGCCGGTGGCGCCACTGGCGCGCAGGGTGCCATCCACATTCACCACACCGGCGCTGTTACTCACCGCCTGCACGGAACCGCCATTGGTCGCGCCCGAGGCATCCACCACGGCACCGGCCCCCACGTTCAGAGAATGGGCTCCATTCAACACAATGGCCCCACCTTGGCCGGTCCCGCCGATCGCGGAGATCCTGCCATCTATGGCCGCCGCTTCCACCGAAGAAAGCCGAACGGTCCCGCCATGGCCGTCACCGTTCGCCGAAAGTAGTGAGCCCTCGGCGGCACTCACGGATTGGCCGGCGATAGAGATATTTCCCCCGATAGAGCCATTGCTGTCGAGAATGGCTCCAGGGGAAAGCGAGACCTCTCCTCCCCCCACCGAAATACCTCCTCCCGAGGTTTTGCCAGTGGCACGCAATGCGGCGGCCGCGATGTTGATGACACTGCCGAGATCACCGGAAATGACGATGGAACCGCCAAAACCATGAGATCCGATGGCGCTGATTTCCGCCCCTTCTCCGACAGCGACGCGCTTGGTCGGTCCAGTGGCTCCAACGGCGGTTGCCGTACCGATGTTGATGGCACCACCATTTTTTCCGTTGGCCGAAATCCTGGCACCAGAGGAAATGGAGATGTCTTCACCAACCAGGGTCACTTCCCCGCCATTTTCTCCACCATCGGCGGAAATGGTCCCTCCGGCATCGATTTGCGAGGCCTCGAGCAAAATCCGACCTCCATTACCTCCCGGAAGCGTCGCCGCAATCGATCCCGAGTTCTCGATGCGACCACCCGGCGCGCGGAGAAACACTTTGCCTCCTTGGGAAACCGAACCGGTGGCCCGCACCGTTCCACTGTTGTTGATGGCCAGGGCAAACATGTTGCCATGAGCCTTCAATTCAACCACGGCCCCCTCGATGGTGCCACTGTTTGTCACCCCGGCACCACCGGTAGTGCCGGAGGTCGTGCGGACAAAGACCCGCTCGCCTTCCGCATTGGGGGAGGCTGAAATCAAAACTTCCTGTCCGGCGGCAAGCCCCACGGTGCCCCCTGAGGCAGCGATGGTCCCGGAGTTGGTGACACTGCGACCCATCAGGAAAACATCCCCTCCGACAGCATTGATGCGTCCGTAATTCACCACCCCGGCATTGGTGTTTCCTTTGAAGACGAGATCGCCACCGCCGAGAAAGTCCTCATCAGAGAGGTCAAGCGTGGAAAGCACCAGCCCACCGACATCGATGGATCCACTCGCCCCGACGAGAATACCATTGGGATTGATCACCATGACCTTCCCGTTGGCCCTGAGAGCCCCTTGAATCGCGCTGGGATTGCCCGAAACAACCCGGTTGAGCACGGCGCTCCCGGCTCCCGGTTGGAGGAACTGGGTGATCTCCCCCGCCCCAATCGAAAAGTCCTCCCAGTTGATGATCGCCTTGTCTGACAACTGGTTGATCATCAAATGACCGTTCAGTCCCTCGCCAATCTGGACGCCGCCATGGGTCACGACTCCACCAGAAGGATTGGCCCGAACTGGCTGACTGACCGTAATTATACCAGGCAGGAGAACAGCAACCACAATGGCCTGGAATCTGCTACTCCGACGTAGGGAGCGGATCAAAGGATTCATGACAAAGATTATGATGGGGGGATGAAGATCGGGGAATAAAGGTCGGTTCGGTTGGGCCGACTCACCTCATTCCAGAGAATGGAAACACTCTCCCAACCGTTCCTCCCCAGAGGTCGAGGGAATGCCTTGTATTATTTTGAAGTCTGGATTGTTTGGATGCCTAAATCATTAAATCCGAATTTAGGCAAAAAATTGACAGAATATTCAGGCGTCAACAAGGGTTTTGATCCCACAAGCGCCACTTTTTTTGTAGGAGGAACTAAACCAAATGCCTATCACGCCATAAGGGACCAATAGCGCTTGTAATGATTTTTCGCAAACTGTGGAGTAAATGGATTTTATGAAAATCACTTCATCTCTCCTAAAACAAAAGGAGCGGTGGTATTCCGCCAGATATCAGCTACGCCTCGGAAGCACGAAATAGACGCATTCGCGCAATGACGCAGAAGCACCGGCAGGTGATACCATCGGATAGTTCATGTTCCCGCGTACCCGGCACGTTTCCCCCCATCTTGACCCTGTCTCCAGGCGCCGAGTTTTGCAGTCAATTTCTTTCGGCACTCTGGGATTCAGTCTACCAGAGTGGCTTGTGCTGGAAGCTCGGGCCAAAGCCAATTCGGTTGGACCTGCCGGAGGTCAGGCAAAACAGGTTTTGGTTCTTTATGAAGAAGGTGGAATCAGCCAGATGGATTCGTTCGACCCCAAGGCAGAGGCATTGTCCGATCACCGGTCCCCCTTCGGCCCCATCGCCACCTCGGTCGTCGGTACCCATTTTTCCTCGCTGATGCCGCTGACAGCCAAACAGGCCCATCATCTGTCTGTGGTCCGCTCGATGACCTCCGCTGCCACGGCGGGCCATCGGGAATGTTGTCAGGAATTTTTCAAGGGATACCGTTTCAACAATCCTTTCGATTTCCCCGATATCGGATCCGTCGTCGAAG
>JADZAX010000562.1 GCA_020852405.1 Verrucomicrobiales bacterium | reverse complement strand
GGCGAGGAAGGGGAGCGAAAAGAGAAGGCGGAACATGGGGGAGACCGGAGTGGGGTGTTGGCTGTTGAGCTGGGTTGGGATGGCAGGATGGACTCTCAAATGAAACAAGTAGCTATCAATGAACAGTGCCTGCCATCACTTTACCGATGGCAGGCACGAGTTCCACCTCTGCCTCGGCGACATGGCGTTTCTGGCTCTCCCCGGTCTGGGTGCTGGCTCGCACTTTCAAGGGAAGCACCGCGGGTCCTGGTTTTTCTCCAAAACTAACCTCCAATTCGGCCTTGGTGGACCCTGGTGGGAGGATCACCGGAGGGGCGCTGATTTGGTGCATCGGAGAAGGCACAAGCAATTCCACCCGGACGGGCAGATCTGCCAGGGCATCGGCCCGCTGCACGGTCACCGGAAGGATCACCGAGCCACCGGGGCGGGCCGCAAGAGAGGTGGCGCCGGGAGTCAGCCGGAGGCGGCCTTCGCTGACAATGCTCATCATTTGCTGCTCGGGAGCGCTGTTGGTGTAGCTCACGAGGTGCCTGCCGCCGTCGGGTTCGGTGGTCTCGCCGGACAGCATCAGCTGGACCCGGCTGGTGCGCCCCATCTCCATGCGGGGAGGAAGGGTCACGGTGTAGGTGAAGCTGTCGGCCCCTGCGGGCACCATCAGCGGTTCAGCGGTGACACCTTGGAGGTGCCGGATTTGGCGGTCGGAGAGTTCGACCCGGAGCGGTCCGGAAAAGCCGCTCCTTTCGAGCCGGTAGGTTTTGGAAAGCTGGCTCCCGACCGGGTAGCCGGTCTCGACCCAGTAATCACTCTCAAAGCGGAAAGGCACTGCAGGAGCCACCGCGAACCTGACGGAGTCCCCGCCCGTCTTTTCCTGGAGGGCAGTCCGCGCCAACTTCCGTCCGTCGATCTCCACGGTGCCGGTCAGCTTGACCCCTCCAAGGGTGAGCGGGGCATCCTGGGCCGCGTCAAAGAACACTTCCGTGGCTCTGCGGTTGGCGGAGAGTTTGAGGGTGCTTTCATCGGCGGTGACGCCGGGCGGCAAACCCTCGACTGAGAGCAGGACGTCGACCTTGAGGGTTCCAAAGAGTTCCAGTTTCACAGGAATCCCGGTGCCGCGCGTGCGGGTTTTTTTCTTGGGTTTTCCATCAGGCGCCATTTCCGGGGGCGGGCCCACGCCTGGTGGAAGATCCCGGACCACGGTGACGGCATCGGTGTCCAAACTCAGCCGGAATTCTACGGGCTCGGTAACTTCGGTGGTCCGGAGTTCGTAGCCAAAATCCGGCCCGGACCTGGTGGGGAAACGGTCGCCGACGAGAATGCGGAAGTCTTCGTCGCGGGGCGCGGTGAAAAGGATCCGCGAATCGGTGATGCCCTCCGCCGGATCATCGTTTTCGGTCAGCTTCTGGCCATTGGCGGATTGGATCTCCAACCGCGCATCGAGCCGGCTCTCGATCCGTGCCGCGAATACCTCAAGCAGCACCCGTTGATCTTTTTTGAGGGGCAAATGCCAACTCTGCATGCCTGGTTGGCTGAGGCAACCTTTGGCCACGCCGGGGAAGGGGAGCAGGGCTCCTTCTTTCCAAGTGGACCCCCAATCCCGCGGGACCCGCGGGCCTCGCTCCAAGGTCAGGCGATAGATGTGGGATTGGCTCCCTCCGAAATTGGCGTCGCCGATTTCCAGCAGATACTTCCCAGCTTCGGAGGCCTGAAAGGTGAAAGTGGGATCCCCCCCGATCTGGACCGACTGGCAGGCCACCTTTGAGCCGTCCGGTCGGCTCACACTCACCGTGGCCTGCAGGGGCATTTCGATCCGGCGCGCCGCAATGTCACCATGGATCCACTCTCCGGCCGCGGCGGTGATTTGCCAGACATCGCGGTCTTCCCGGGGGAAAATGCGACCATTGATGGTGACCGGAAGGTTCACCGGGGTGGCCGGAAGATCGCCTTCCTCTTCCTGCTCCACGATCTCGGGAAGATCGCCCACCACAAAAGGCAGGCTCCTGGTCACTCCCTGACTGGTCGAGACGAACCACCGTTTCACGCCGGGGATGGCATCGGGGGTGATTTCCAGGCTGCCCCCGTGGTCCCGGGGATAGTCCTCCCCGCGCTGCGAGGCGGGTTGGTGGATCATCGGTCCCTCAAACCAGATCCGTGGAATCTCCCGGATGAGAGGGGATGCCGTCAGTCCCGTGTCCGTCACATGGAAGCGGGCTTCGCCGTGGAAAAAGAGACCGCCCACTCGCAGCGAAACCGCATTCCCGCGCTGACCTCCTGCAGGGAACACGTAGGAAGCGACGGGAGGCTCCGCCCGGGCCGCGACCATGCCCAGGAAACTGCTCAGCGCGACGAGGATCGTTTTCACGTCAGAGGAGTTCACGGATCAGTCGTCCGCCATTGGACAACATGACGGGACGGCCCTCGGGGGTGATCATCTCCTTGTGGGGTGGAATGCCGAGCAGATGATAGATGGTCGCGGCCATGTCCTCGGGGCCATAGGCATCTTCCGCCGGGTCCATGGCCCACTTGTCGCTTTTGCCGACCGCCCGACCTCCCTGGATGCCTCCCCCGCCTAAGGCGATGGAAAAGCAGCGACTCCAATGGTCGCGTCCGGCATCCTTGTTGATTTGAGGGGTCCGGCCGAACTCGCCGGTGAACAGGACAATGGTTTTTTCAAGCAGGCCCCGGTCCGCCAGATCCCTGAAGAGCGAGGACATCGCGAGGTCGAGTTTCGGCAGCAGGTCGTCCCGCAGGGTGGAAAAGTTCGCCGTGTGGGTGTCCCAGTTGGAATGTTCGATGGTGACACAGCGGACCCCGGCCTCGACGAGACGGCGTGCCATGAGGCAGGACTGGCCGAGGGTGTTGCGGCCATAGGCGTCCCGCAACGCAGGCTTTTCCTGGTGAATGTTGAAGGCCTGCTTGGCCTGTTGCGAAGTCATGAGATCCACCGCGCGTTCCGAGAAAGCCCCCAGTTGCCGGGCATTCTCATTCCCCTGCTGTTCGGCGCTGCGTTGGAAACGGTCCACTTTGGAAAGCAGTCCCCGGCGGTCCTCCAGGCGCGAGGCGTCGACCGCCAGCGGGGGCTGCAGGTCCGGCACTTCAAAACCGGGCGCGGCCGGATCGGCCTCGATCACGAAAGGAACGGCTTTCGGACCGAGGTAAGCCGCACTCGCGCTGTTGTGCATGGTGGGGAGGCAGACATAGGGAGGGATGTTCCCGCGTGATCCCTGTTCGTTGGCGATCACCGAGCCCATGCTCGGTTGCTGGTTGTTGGGCTTGAGCCCGGTGTTAAACGCGGCGTTGGGATGATAGCCGGTCAGCATGTAGTGGTCCGCCTGACCGTGACCGGCGTTGCGGTGACCGAATGAACGCACGAGGGAAAATTTGTCCATCACCCCGGCGATGTTGGGAATTTGTCCGCTGACATGGATGCCGGGAACGTTCGTCCGGCGGGGCTGGAAGGTGCCCCGGATGTTGGAAGGCGCGTCCGGTTTGAGATCGAAGGTGTCGATTGTGCTGAGCCCTCCGGTGAGGAACACGTAGATGAACGAGACATCCTGCCGGGCCGCCCGGGGATCGCTCTCGGCAGCGAGGAGGCTGGCCAGCGGGAGATGCATCCCCAGGCCGCCGGCGGCACCGATGCGGAGGAAATCGCGGCGGTTCACGCCATCGCAGAAGCGTCGTTGGTTTTTCATGGCATCGGATCGGAAGACTCAGTGATTGAAGACAAACTCCTGGGAATTGAGCAGGGACCACAGCAGATCCTCGATCCGCTGACGGCGTGGTTGGGTGCTGGTCCCGAGATATTGGAGAGAATCGGAGAGCTCTTCCGCAGTGGGAAAACGGCTGAAGGTCGACAAATAAAGCGTTTCCACCACCCGGTCATTATCGATGCCTGATCCCGCGAGCCGGGCTGCCGTGCCGGCTTCGTGGGAGAGTTTCGCCTGGAGGGCGGGTGAATTCATGAGGTGCAGGGCCTGGCCAATGCTGGCGCCTGAGGCTCGCTCGCATTCGCAGGGAGTGATGCGGGCCGGGCGGCCGAAGAGTTTCAGGAAGTAATGCTGGGCTTGGCTGTCCCAAAGTTGCACGGCACGCAATCCGGCGGGCAGCCCGGTGAATTTTTCGGGCACCCCGGTGGCGTCACAGACCGCATCGAGGAGGACTTCGGCCGGGAGTCGTTTGAAAAGGGCGCGCGAGAAGTTCTTTTCGTCCCCCGCATTGCTGGGATTCGGCGTTGAGCTGAGTTGGTAGGTGCGGGATCCGGTGATGAAACGGATCACTGCCTTGGCGTCATAGTCGTGATCCACCAGTTCCCGGGCCAGGCGGTCCATCAGGGAGGGGTTTCCCGGAGGATTGGTCGCCCGCATGTCATCGACCGGCTCCACCAGACCACGACCGAGGAACCGCGCCCAGAGGCGGTTGGCAAGATTCCGGGCGAACCAGGGGTTCTCCCGGGCGGTCATCCAGTCCGCCAGAGCGAGCCGGCGGTCGCCTTCCGGGGAGGTTTCCGGCATTGTTGTCCCCAAAGGATAGGGCGGAATGGGAGCTCCGGTACGGGGGTGTTTCACCTGCGGATTGCCGCTCGCCGCCAGCGCGAAGCTGTCGCCATAAGGCTTGGCATGCACCGGTTCGAAGTAGGCTCGCATCCCGTGGTAATCCTGCTGTGTCCATTGATCGTAGGGATGCTGATGGCATTCCGCGCAGGCGATCCGGATGCCGAGGAAGACCTGCGCCACGGAGGCCGCCGTCTCGCCAGGCTTGGTGGAGACACGGTAGAAATGTCCGGCTGGCTGCTCGTTGAGCGGGCCTTCGGCGAGCAGCAAATCGCGCGTCAGATCCCGCAGGGATCGGTTCTCAGCCATGGCTCCGTGGATCCACTGGTAGTATTCATGGGCATTTGCCAGACCGAGACGCTCCCGGTCGACGCGGAGCAGGTCCGACCAGTAGAGAGCCCAATAGTCGGCATACTCGGGTCGCTCGAGCAGGGAGTCGACCAGTTGGCTCCGCTTGTTCGTGCTTTGGTCATTCAAGAAACGCCGCGCTTCCTCCGGCAGTGGCAGGCGTCCGATGATGTCAAGGGTGACCCGGCGGAGAAAGGTCGCATCATCCGCAAGACCCGACGGAGCCAGACGGAGCTGGGCCAGGGTGTCATCGACGAGGCGGTCGATATCATTCAGCACGGGAGCTGGCTCCAAGGGAATGTTGGGATTTTCCGCGCGCGGGATCACGGCTTGGAACACCGCCACCCGCCCCTGGTACCGGGCCAGCACCGCCGCCACACCCGGAGTGGTGCCGATGGTGGCCACCCCTGCTTCATCCACATCGGCCAAACCTGCATCGTTGGCATGGAACACTGCTTCGCCGGTGACATCCCGTTCCGAACCATCTGAAAAATGGGCCATGACCCGCAGCGGGAGTTTTTCCCGGAAGGTGGCGATGTGGTGAGCAGGCACCAGCTGCAGCACGGTCAGAGCTGGACGGTCCGGGGCAGTTTCCACGGCTCCTCCGGCGATCCAGTGGCGCACCGTTTCCCAGGACGGAGAGCCCGATTCCAGCCGGATCCCCCCCTCATGGGGCAAAGTTCCATCCGCTTTCTCCAGCATCAGGCTGTGTTCCGCAGCCGCCGGCGTGACGCGCCGTCCCCGGCTTGCCATGGTCAGCGCCTCGTAGTCCGCGGCGGGATCGCTTCCAAAGACGGAAAGTCGGAACCCGTTCTGCCCTTCGGCCTTGCCATGACAGGCGGAGGCATTGCAACCGTGCCGGCTCAGAAGCGGGGCCACATCATGGGTGAAGTCGACTGCCGGTTCCCCGCCCAGGGCGCCGTTCGCTGTCTGGCAAAGACCCACCAGGAGGTGGGCGATGGCAAGTCTGACGGAGCGATGGGCAAACATTTCCGCCATGATAGCGGGAAAGGCCTTGAAGGGGAACGGCGTGAACGCGGGAGGAAACCTTGCTCTGGCTCACTCCCGATGGGCTCCGGCCTCCCGGGCCGCATCGGCGAGATGTGTTCCAAATTCCTGCCAGCTCCAGGCACTTTTGCTGAGTCCCCAGGCCTGGTCCGGGGGGTTTGAGACGTCGATGTCCGCGAAGATGAAATCCTCCACGTGGCGTCGGCTTCGGGTCACGATTTCTCCACCGGGATCAAGAATGTAGCTGTCTCCGTAGCCCACACTCTCCCCCCGCGTCAGACCGCTTTTGGCGGAGTCCAGGACCACGTTGTTGCCGCGCCCAAAATAGACGCCGTTCTCAATGGCGCGGGCGGTGTGGTCGGATCGCACTTTCATGAACTGCCCCCGCAAACCCGTCGCCGCGATGGCGTTGACGTGGGGTGCAAAGATGACCCGGGCCCCTGTCAGGGCGAGACTACGGGCTGGCTCAAGGTACCCTCCGTCGGCACAG
>JADZAX010000561.1 GCA_020852405.1 Verrucomicrobiales bacterium | reverse complement strand
TATGTCACGCCCTGGGAGCAGCTCACCTATCGGAAAAACGGGGAATTGATGTTCGATTCATTCGTCTACACGCCGGAACGGGAGTTGGACATGAAGCCGGGCTACGAAGATTATGCCATGATGATCGGCCAGACGCGCTTCCGCGTCAGCCGCATGATGACCCGGGGACGACTCCGCTGGGTGATGCGGGTGCTTCCGACGAAGATCCCCAAACCGGAGGACATCATGGTTCCTCCCGCTGCCATCAAAGCATTCCTGGAAGCGAAAAACGGACTCTTTCTGGTCTGCGGAGCGACCGGGTCCGGCAAGTCCACCACCATTGCCTCGCTGCTCTCGGCCCGCATCGCCCGGAAGCGGGAGCATGTCCTGACATTTGAGGATCCCATCGAATACATCCTTCCCACAGACCTGGCGTCCCTCGTCTCCCAGCGGGAGATCGGCAGTGACGAGGAAGATTTCGCCAGTTCGCTCCGGGCGGCGCTCCGTCAGGCTCCCGATGTGATCGTGATCGGGGAAATCCGCGATGGTGAAACGGCGGAAATCGCTCTCCAAGCGGCCGAAACGGGTCACGTCGTCGTGGCCACCCTGCACACATCGACCGCTGCCCAAACGGTGCAACGCTATCTCAAATTGGTCCCCTCCGAGCGGATGGAGAATGCCATGTATTCCTTCGCGGACTCGATGCGCATGATCCTGTGCCAGCGTCTTCTGCTCGATGGGTTGAAGGGCAAACGGTTCCCGATCCACGAAGTGCTCCTCGCCTATGACTCGGTCAGCGGGATGATCCGCCGGGGAGATTTCAAAAAGCTCGATCATGAGTTGGAAACCGGCATCACCAAAGGGATGCAGAATTTTGACTACAGTCTCAAGCAGCGTGAATTCGAGGGCTGGCGTCCCAGTGCGAAACGGCCCACAGGATTCACCGAACACGAGGTTCAGGAATTCCTGCGCCATTGTCCGGTGATTGAAGAAAGCGAGCTTCGTCCTTCGGTTTCTTTGAACCAACGTCCTCCGGCCCATGCCGGGTCAACTTCGGGACCAGCCGTCCCGACCTTTCATCAGGGCCCCGCAGGCGTGCCGGGTGCCGCGGTATTCAGTCAAGGCCAGCAACAAGAGCAACTGCAGGCCCAGCATCAGGCGCAACTGCAGGCCCAGCATCAGGCACAACTGCAAGCCCAGCGTCAGGCACAACTGCAAGCCCAGCATCAGGCGCAACTGCAAGCCCAGCATCAGGCGCAACTGCAAGCCCAGCATCAGGCGCAACTGCAAGCCCAGCATCAGGCGCAATTGCAAGCCCAGCGTCAGGCTCATCAAGGCGTGCCTCCACACCTGCCGTTTGCTCCGCCGCAGGCGACCACGACCGTCCCCGCCGCGTCTCCCCAGACTTTTGTTCCCCCTGCCATCCCGCCTGTGCCCCAATGGCAGGAATTCCAGAATCCTCCCACCCGCTGATCCGAACCGAATCCACCCCATACCACCATGGACTTCTCCGACATCAAAGCCGTCCTTTCCTTTGCGGCCTTCCGGCCCGATCCGGACGACTACACCCAAACCTGGGCGCGACGTTTCGCCGGGCAGAAACAGCTGCTGGTGAATTTCAGCAAAAACGAGGTCACTTGGAAGGCCGTCAACCGGCGTGGCAAGACGGAGGATCAAGGGCATCAGGAAGGCGATTTCATGGACATCATCGCCCAACGTGCCACCGAGTGGCGCTCCTGTTCCGACGGAGGCTGGGTCGGCGTTTCTTTGAACAGCCGGTTCATCATCACGCTGGAATCGAATCTCCCCCGCCGCAAAGGTTGGGAGGACACGATCAGGACCAACCCGAAGGCTTTGCTCGGACCCCGGTTCGACCGCGGCAAGCGCTACGGAATGCACCACAACCCCGAAACCAGTTCATCGCTCCTCCTGGCAACCGATGAGTCTTTCGTCCGCACCGTGGAAGACGCGCTCAAGAACAACGGGATGCGTCCGGCCCGGGTCGGAGTCGGTCTGTTTTCCATGATCATCGACATGTCCCAGCGCGCCTTTGCCGCGAGGAAGGAAGCCGCGGCGGATGTGTTGCTGATCGCGGTGTGCGACGGGTCGGTCTGCGCATTGCGCCAAAAGATGGGGACCTGGACCGACCTGCGCTGCCGCAGCGGGCTGACCCCGGACGACGCAAGCGCCGTGATGGGACTCGTGCAGCCTTTTCTCCAGGCCACTGATGCGTCGACCCGCATCCTTTTCATGGCGGACCGTCCGAGCACACCGCTGGCCGCGGACTTCCTGCCCCAATTGTCCAATCATCATGTGACGGATATCACCGAGCCCGACGCTCTTTGGAAGAGTTTCTGCAGCAACTAAGCCACGTATTTTCACTGTCTCCGAGGAAACCAGCCATGGACCCATACATTACCCACGACCTGAAGACCGACCGGGTCGGCATCTCCAGCGGCCTGCCGGCCATCCTGAAGTTTATCCCCATTGCTTTCTACTGCAGTCTTTTCGGTGCCGGAGCTTCAGCCCTCTGGTTCCAGAAAAAGACCACCGACTATGAGGCGGAAAGCGGCAAGTGGAAAATGGTTCTGGTCACGGAATCCGCCACCAAAGCGGCATCGGATGGGGAAATGGCCAAGATCAACCAGGAGATCGTGCTGGCCCAGGAAGTGGGGACATGGGCCGAAGGAGCCCGACCGGTGCAGTCCCTCATGTTGGGGATCGCCCGCAGCATCAAGCCCGGCGCCAGCATTGCCGACATCAAGATGGACCGGAACCCGGAAATCCCTTCCCAACTCATGATGATCATGCGCCTCAATGGCGGGGGCGCTGAACAGTTGGAAGATTCGCTTAGTGCGATCGAAGCCGCAAACTACCGGACCTACTCCGCCCAGCAGACCAAAAAAGAGGGGTCGGTCGATTACCAGGCCACTTTGATCTGGAAAAGTGACCAAACCGCCGAGGAGGCCCCTTCCGCCACTACCGCGGAGAAGTGATCCATCCGACCCACGCTCAACCAACCATTTCAGGAAAGAACCCAACCTATGAACGATCGTAAAATGGCGTGCATGATCCTCCTTCTGGCCATCGCCGGGCTGGCTTTTGGCACGCAGAAAATGCGGGGCCGCATGCTCGCGGCCGAAAGCGGGGCCGAAACCTCCAAGATGGCGGCCAACACCGCCATGCAGGAGCGGACGATGTCGGAGCGGAGCCTGGCGGACCGCAAAAAGAAATCCATGGCCCTGTTGGAGTTTTACCACTCCTGGGTGCCCCATCTCCGTGATTTGAACGGAGCCCAGAGCGGAGAGCGCAAGGTGGTGGAGTTTATCAAGGAAAGCAATGTGTTCCCGCTCTCTCAAAAGTTTGACGAGGACAAGAAGACCGTCAAAGGACAGCTGATCCCAAAATCCCTCAAGGCGACGCTGGTCCTGGAAGATGATTATGCCAAGACGCTCAACTTCCTCGGGGCGCTCGAGGAAAAAGTTCCCGCCTGCAGGGTCGACCATTGTTTCGTCAGCCGCGGCGGCGCGGGCAATGACATCCACGTTGAGTTGACCGTGCAGATCCCGATGGCCGATGTCTCCAAACTTCCTCCCCAATAATCCTGTGATGAAAGCACCCTTTTCCATGACCGTGGCCCTGTGCCTGTTCGGAGCCGGCTTCCCAGTGGGAGCGCAGCAGCCGGCCCCCGGAGTCCCTGTGAAGCCGGTGGCCCCCGGCGCCGCCACCGGTAAACCCGGAGCCGCAGGCGTTCCGGCGCCTCCTCCACCCGCCATCGAATATGTTGGAAACTCCCCCGAGGACATCGGGGTCATGCCAGAACAAAAGCGACCTCTTCAGGTCAAGGACACGGAGACCAATCCCTTCGCCAACCGAACCGCGGAAGTCGATGAAGTGGTGGTCGTGGAGGACACCTCGGAAGAGCAGAGCATCCGTAAAGTGCTGCAAAACATCCGGGTCGGCGGGGTGAGCCGGGGAGACAGCGGTCTGCGCATCCTAGTGGGTAACATCATTCTTGAGAAAGGTCTCATTCGTCCCCAGTTGGTGGAGGACCAGCGGGAGCGGTTGATCGTTTCGGACATTTCCGAAAACGAGGTCGAAATCGCCTGGACGGAAAAGGATTCTGATGCGCCTTCCGCGAAGCGGGTGCGCCTTCAGGTCGATGTCCGTCCCAAAGTCCGCCAAGTGCTCCATGGGCAGGTGGACCTGAAGAAAGGGGAGAAACTGCGCTTCGGTATCGTGGATCCCCTGGCGGACCGTCAACCGGAAGAGTCCCCCGGTCCCCAGGCTCCGATCAACCAGGTGGGCCAGTAACCCGCATCCAGCCTTTCCTAGTTATTGGAAATGAAACACTCCCACCACAAGACCGGATCCACGGGCGGATTCACCTTCATCGAGTTGCTGATTGCCTCGGCAATCTCGGCACTGGTGATGGCCACCGGGGTCATGGTCTATATGGCGATCGCCACGAATAGCCGGAGCCATTCCAGCGTGGTGGAGGTGACCCTGGACCAGGCCACGCTGCAGAACTATTACAACCTCGACTCCACCGTCGTCAGTTCCTATTCGGCTCCCAATTTCGGCCGGTCGGCGGTGGCCAACGCGGTGCGCGAACTGTTCTACCGGGATGCGGCCAAAGCATCGGCGGTCTTCAGTCTCGGTCGCAGCGGAATGAACACGGTGCGTCCCTACACGCTGAGTTATCCGACCACGGGCGAGCGGGTCCGGCTGGACTCGGCGGACACGTTTCTCACCTTCCTGACCACGAACCAGGCTGATGCGGCGACGGTTTTCACCGACAGCCGGGGGGATTGCACGACCAACAATGCCAGCATTTTCATGTTGGGCAGTTCGGACAGCGTCGGGACGGTGCCGGTGGTGGCGGTCTACGACATTGACTTTGTGGCGGCCACGGCTCCGGCCGGAATTTATGCGTCGGTGAAGCGGTATTTCAACGGCAGCCTGACCGACTACTATGACATTTTTTATCCCGACAAGGGAGTGACTGGATCCTCCTTCAAACCGGTTTGGGTCGGCTTTGAGATGGCCTCCCGTGTGGCGATGAATGAAGGATCCGCCATCGACCGTTTTAAGCTCGCGCCGAAGACCCCGTTCTATCTTATGTGGTGGCCCGATCCCGGCGTGTCCGATCTGGTCCACACTCCCGCGACCACCGTGACAGGGGCCACCAATCCCTTGAGCGCCTATTACCAGATGGGTGGTCGCACTTCTTTGGTCATGGCCTACCCCATGTTTCCTTCCCTGTGATCACCGGCCTGACTGCTTCCAAGAATCCTTTGCTGACATGAAAACCAAATCCAGCAACCCCCGGCATGGTGGGGAGAATGGCAGCACCATCCTGCTGGCCTTGGTCGTGCTGGGGATCGGCACCATGGGCGTGCTCGCCTGGGCCGCCCTCATCAGTGCCCGCGCCGTTGATGCCGACGCGACTCAGCAGGCTCTGGAGCGGAGGCTCCGGTATGAAAATTCCCGTGCCATGGGAGAAGCCTACGCGGCCTACCATCTGGCCGCCGACGGCACCCGTGATGCTGTCGGAACAGAATTGACCGGTTCCTGGGGGAAACTGACCCTTTCCCAGTGGACTGGATCGCCCCTTTCGACCACCTCCAGCACGACCGGGACCAATCATGTCTCACCCGTTTCCCTTAGTTCCCACATTACAGAGTTGGATTGTCTGCTCAATGATGGATTGTCGGACCACAGCGTGAAATACACACTGCGCAGTGAATCACCGATGCTGTCCGGGGATCTTCTGGTCGTGGGGCAGGGGGGGAATGATGTCAGCATTTCAGCCCCTCTGGAAGTTCATGGCCGGGCGGTGATTTTTCCCGGTTCCTCTCCCAACACCTACGCCGGGGTGAAGGCGGAGCGATACTACCTGCCGCTTGGCGGATCGGTGGCCATCCCGAACCTGGCGGGGCAGGGCAACCTGCCGGACAATCTGCCGCGAGTGCCGCTCACCGCCGGGATCATTTCCGGGACGGATCCCGACTACTCGGGGGAACGCTCCGTCATCGAAAATGCGGCTTTCGCCCATACCTACCTCGACAAAGTGCGCGCGTCCTCCTACGTCGAAGTCGATGGCACCGTGCCCTATGGAACGGTGGGAGATCCGGTGGTTTCGGACGGTCTGGGAGTGGTCACGGTGGACCTTGGCTCCGCCTCCCTGACGCATGTCATTGTCTCCGGTGGAGCGCGATTGGTCCTTCAAGGTCAGTCCGACGCGGCGGCTTCCGCGACAGCGGAAGGACTCGCCCCGGTGGTGGTGGTGGTCCGGGATACCGCCCTCCTCTCCGGAGGGGTGGCTCTGGCTGGAACCCACCAGGGGAGGGGACTGATCCTCGCGGTGCGCCAGGGAGGAGCCGGGATCCCGATAGCCTTTGCCGGTGCCGGAGCGACCCACTGGAGGATGCTGCTTGAATTGGAGAATGCCCCTGTGGCGTTCAATCTGGGAGCCACGGGAGGAGTCGAGCTGATGGGGGGCATTTCCACGGACGCGGGCATTTCTTCGGCCGGTTCCGGATCCATTTCCCTGGTTCAGGAGAGCAGCGCCGACATGCGGGATTACCTGGCCAACTTTGCCTCCCGGATCGGTTGGGTGGACCGTCGTCCGTTGGTTTATGTCAATCCCGCCCCACTGGCGAATGCGGAGATTGGCGGCTGGGAGGGGAGCGGCTATGCCCCTGTCTCAGACGAGGCCAAAGCGGCCGAAGCCGCCACCCTCAACGGTGCCGTCAATCCTGCGCCGTAACCCTGTTTCTGCAGTCATGAGAAAGCAATTTCCCCATTCTTCCCGCGGCTACTCGCTC
>JADZAX010000560.1 GCA_020852405.1 Verrucomicrobiales bacterium | reverse complement strand
GTGTTCGGCGACGACAAGAAGAAGGAAGAGAAGAAGGGCGGCCACTAAGAGAAACTGTTTTCCGGCGAGGCGAGCTGGCTTGGGAGGTCTCTCATCCTGGTGGTGGGGACCTCCCGGTCGTTTTTACCGGTTGTGTTCCTGCCGAATATAGACCGCTTGTAGACCGACGATCGTCTTCGCGTCTCGAATCGTCCCATCCTCGATTTTTGCAATGGCCTCGCGCAGGGGCATTTCCACCACTTCCAGCACTTCATCCTGATCCAGATTTTGGGTGCCGCGGGTCAAGGCGGTCGCGATATATACGTGAATGACTTCGTCGGCGAAACCCGGCGCCGTGAAAATGCTCGACAGCAATTCGAAGCGTCCGGCCTTGTACCCGATTTCTTCTTCCAGCTCACGCGCCGCGCAGTCCAGCGGGTCTTCCTTGGGATGGAGTTTCCCCGCAGGAATTTCGTAGATAAACCCATTTGCGGCATGGCGAAACTGCCGAATCAGCACGACCGTTCCATCGTCTTTCATGGGCACGACGGCGGCGGCCCCGGGGTGGCGAATGACCTCGAGATCGATCGTGTGGCCGTTGGGGAGGCGCACCGTATCGACGTTGAGCGTGACGACTTTGCCCTGATAAATCGGTTTGACCATGATCTAGGGTGTTCCCGGCGCGCGTTTGTAAAATGGTGGCTTCACCACGACAGCGGGGCATGCCTTGCCGCGAATATCAATCAGGATCGATGATTCTGGTTTGGCGGCTGCGGGCAGGACGTAGCCCATGCCGATGCCTTTTTGCAGAATGGGGGACAAGTTTCCGCTGGTGACTTCGCCGATCACGCGCTGCGGCTCGTCGGGGCTTAGGATTCGAAATCCGTGCCGTGGCACACCTTTTTCGACCAATTCAAATGCCACCAGTCGTCGCGGTGGTCCGTTGGTATGCTGAGCCGACAACGTGGCGCGGCCGATGAAGTCGCCCTTATCAAATTTCACCACCCAGTCCGCTCCGGCCTCGATTGGAGTCGTATCCTCGTTCATGTCATTGCCGTAGAGGAGGTAACCCATTTCGAGTCGCAAGAGGTCACGCGCTCCGAGTCCCGCCGGTTTGATCCCCAATGGACGTCCTGTCTCAAGCAGGTGGTCCCAGGCGGGCGCAGCTCCTTCGGCGGGAAGATACAGTTCATAGCCCAATTCGCCCGTGTACCCGGTTCGTGTAATCAGGGTGTGGTGGCCGCAGAAGCTGGTGTCCAGACATTGCCGGACTTTCAGGCTGTTGATGTCGGCTATGCCGGCGGCGGCAAGAATGTCGCGCGAGGCCGGGCCTTGAACGGCAATCTGCGCCAGTGTGTCGGACCGGTCTTGGACTTTACATCCTTGCGCCTGTGCGACTTTCTCATGGAGCCACTTGACGATCTTCTCCCGATTCGACGCATTCACGCAGACCAGAAACTCATAGGGTTTCACGTGGTAGACAAAGATATCGTCTTGAATCCCGCCATCCGCTGTGCAGACCATGGAGTAGTGCGATTGGCGCACGGAGAGTGTGGAGACGTCGTTCGTCGTGACCCGCTGTAAGAACGCCAACGAGCCATGGCCTGTCACACTGATTCGCCCCATATGGCTCACGTAGAACAGTCCCGCATGGCGGCGAACGGTCTGGTATTCATCGACTACGCCGGAGTATTGGATGGGCATCTCCCATCCGGCAAAGTCGACCAGCTTTCCTTGCGCCCGCCGGTGGGCGTCGATCAGTGGTGTCTGTTTCATGGCATGATGCCGGTGTTCACGATGATGGCCTTTATGCGATGTTGCCGGTGAACCGGCGACTATTTGACCTCGAGCAATTCCACGTCAAAGACGAGCGTGGCATTCGGAGGAATCACGCCGCCGGCGCCACGGGCTCCATATCCCAAATCTGGGGGAATGGTCAGTTTCCGCTTCCCGCCGACTTTCATTCCGGCCACACCTTCATCCCAGCCTCGAATTACCTGGCCTGCGCCGATGGGAAATGCAAACGGGTCGCGGCGGTCGACGGAACTGTCGAATTTTTTCCCGTTGGTCAGCCATCCGGTGTAGTGCACCGTGGCGAGGTTCCCCTTTGCGGCTTCCCGGCCGGTGCCCACGACTACGTCGATGTATTTCAGTCCGGAAGCGGTGGTGACTTCGGCAGCCGAACCGGTTTGTTCCCCTTGTGCCATGAATGGTCCTCCCATGCTGAGTGCGATAAGCCCTACGATCGTCCACAATGTGCGTTTGAAACGAACGTTCATCGGTATGTCTCCGTGCTGCGTGTCGCGCGACGGCATGTTGCAGGCCGGCCTAGCTCAATCGTGGCCGCCGGCCTCATGTCTGCGCTCGGGTTCAGAAAAAATTGCGATGCTGGCCGTATAACCGTGGAGAAAGTTCCGTCCCCCGACCGGGCCGACCTCTCCCTGGGCAAAAAACCCCGCCACGGGAATGGTGCCCAACTGTTCTGACAGCACGCCGGCATCATGGTTCGGTATGCCGAACAGTCCCTTTCCACGCCCGCAACAACTGAACAACAAGGCGCCAAGTGGGAGTGGGCGCGCGTCGGGATGGGCCGCGGCCAGCAAGACCCGCAGGTCCTCGTCGGCGGACTGAGCGTCCCGCACCTGAAATTGCACGGTCTGGCCCTCTTGCACGACGTCTCCGATCACGATGGCTCCCGTCTCCTGGTCGGCGCCGAGCAGATTACGGATCAGGAAGTCGCCTCGCGTGAACTGGGCTCGCTGCTCATCCATGGCTATGCCGATGTGCAGCGCGCGTTGCGCATGGGCGCGTTCGTCGCTGGTCAGTTGGCTGAAGACCGTTTGCAGGCAATGGAGCGCCGCCCGCCCGCCGAGTTCTTGAATGACGTTGTGCTCGGACTTTGTGACGATAAACCGTTCCCCGATCGGACGACACCCTTGCGAAATGACGCTGTGGACGGCGATGGGACCGGACAAGGCCACTCCGACTAATCCATCGGTGTAGATCTCGTCATCGAGAAACAAGCGATTCTCTCCCAGGTCTTGCCCACCGCCTGCCAGCCCTCCTAATACGCGGGTTCCTGGATATTGTTCCTCGATGACCGCGAGCACGTCCTGCATCGGAGTGGAGAAGGGATCGGCAAAGAGCAGCATGGCGGGCGGAGCGTGACCGTCCGCATCCACATCGGGCCAGTGGCGCAACGAGAATTGGTCGTGCACACTGGAGAACGAGAGTCTCAAGGGCTGAGCGAGAACGCCGGGTACATGGGCGGCCCAGAGGGTGGCCGCCGGTCCTGTTTCGACCTCTTGGCCGGTGGCGATGATCCCTTCTCCGGTACATCCAACCAAGGTGCCCGGATCTAGGGCGGCGCGAAGGGCGTGGACAAGGGCATCGG
>JADZAX010000559.1 GCA_020852405.1 Verrucomicrobiales bacterium | reverse complement strand
CCTGCTTTCCGGACGGCCCAACAAGGCGCTTTATTGAATGAACCGAGCCGCTCAACGGATGCTGCTGTCTTGTGAGGCTGAATCAGTTGGGTGCCTGCAAATGCGAAAAGATCCCCGCTGACTGTCAGGAATTCGCGGTTTCAATCTCTCCGTCGGTGGACCGGATTGGAGGGAATGATAGCACCTCCGTTAGGATTTAAGGCGCCGACGCTCAGCGGCATATTGCCCCATAAATCACACCTTCGGTTCCCAACCCGGGCGGTAGTCTCGTTTCACGAGCTTCGAGGCCTCGGGATTGTCAGTGGATTTCATGTTGGGGCCGTCCCAATTGATTGGGCGGCCCTCACCAATCTTCTGCGCGATGCAGCCGAGCAGGATGACTTCGGTGAGGTAGGCGGCGATCTCGAAATTGGAGTAGGCCGGCGTGCCGTCTGTCATCATGTTGAACCACTCCTTGACGTGGCCGGGCGAACGCGGGATCGACTGGGGAATCGTCTTGCATAGCTCGTGCTGATCGCCGGGGAGGTAGGCCGCCTCGTCGTTGCGCTTGAGGAAGAAGGAACCACCGTAGTCATCCCCCGAATAAAACTCTCCCTCGTCCCCGATAATCAACGCTCCGCTCGTCGGGAGCTTGCCCTGTGAAGCCACCACGTGCTTGGTGAGATCCGGGTAGGGCCGAATCGGCCAGAAGTCGGGTTTCGGATTGCCTTCGTACCAAAAAAACTTGAGTGGTGGCAACCCTTCGCGCTCCGGGAAATCGAATCGGATCCGGGAACTGAGCGGGTAAGTCTCCGGGTAATCGCGCGAGGAAAATTCGCACTCGATCCGAGTCGGATACCCGAGCTTGAGGGCGCGGAATGGCATGTTGACGGTGTGGCAGGCCATGTCGCCCAGGGCGCCGGTGCCGAAGTCTTTCCAGCCGCGCCATTTGAAGGAGTGATAAACGTCGTTTTTGTACGGCCGATTCTGAGCCGGCCCCAACCAGAGATCCCAGTCGAGGTTGGCGGGAACCGGGTCTTCCCCCTCGGGCCTCGCCATCCCCTGCGGCCAGATGGGCCGGTTCGTCCAGACATGGAGTTCGAGCGGTTTTCCGATCACACCGGCTTGGATCACTTCGACCGAACGGCGCAGACCGTCGTTGGCACTGCCCTGGTTGCCCATCTGGGTGGCCAGCTTTTTCTCGCGCGCAAGTTCCCGCATCGTTCGCGCTTCCCATACCGTTTGGGTCAGCGGTTTCTGGACGAAGGCGTGCTTGCCGAGTTGCATCGCGGCAATGCCGGCGACGCCGTGGCAATGATCGGGCGTGGAGACGGTGACCGCGTCGATCCCCTTCTCCATTTCATCGAAAAGCTTCCGCCAGTCCTGAAACTTGGCGGCTTTGGGAAACTTCTCGGCCTTCTTGTTCAGGGTGTTGGTGTCGACATCGCACAGGGCGACGATCTCACCACCTTCGGCGGCGGCGTTGTCGGTGTCACTGGACCCTTTCCCGCCGACGCCGATACAGGCGATCCGGATCTTCGAGTTCAGATTCTGTCCGCGGACGAAGGCGGGGAATCCGAAGGTAACTCCGGCGGCGAGGCCGGTGTTGCGGAGGAATTTGCGGCGGGTGGTGGCTGACATGGCTTGGAGGGTTGAATGAAAAAAAGCTTTGGGGAATGCAGATCCTTTACGGTTTCTCGACGATCCAGATGTTGCGATACTGGAGTGGATTCCCGTGGCCCTGAAGCTTGATCACGCCGGGAGTTCCTTCGGGTTCATTTCTCGAGCCACCAGTCTTGCCTTCGATCTCCAGCTTGTCGTGAATCACGACTCCGTTGTGCTTCAGGGTCATCACCGCGTTCTTGACTTTCTTGCCGTCTTTGTCCGCGACTGAATTGGTGAATTCCACATCATAGGTCTGCCAGCTCAGTGGCGGAGCGCACATATTGATCAGCGGCTTGGCCTTGGTGTAGACACCGCCGCATTCGTTGTTTTCTCCCTCAAGACCGAAGGAGTCGAGAATCTGAACTTCGTAGTGATCGACCTGGTAAAAGCCGCTGTTTCCGCGTCCCTGTCCACGGGCCGCCGGCTTGAAGGGCAGCATGAACTCGACGTGCATGGTGTAGTTGTTGAACTTGTCCTTGGTCTTGATGTCCTGCCCATCGGTGTTGAGCAACTGGGTTTTCTCGTCAACCCGTCCGCCATCAAAGGCATCTTTGTTGGAGCCGTCGAAGAGAATCTTGGCGCCTTCCGGAGCCTTGGCGCCCATCGTCTCGCTGACTCGATTGACCTTGGTAAGGGTGAATGCGGTGCCGTCGGCACTTTTCCCGGTGAATGTGTCTCCCGCGATCGCTCCGGTGTAGGGCTGGTTCCCTGCCGGGGGGAATTTTGCGGTCGCTGAAAATTCGTCCGGCTTTCCGGCAAGATATTTCCGGCTTCCCTCGGCTGGTTTGAACGTGGCGCCTTTGCCATCAAGCGTTCCCTCCATCACGCTGCGGTTTTTCTGATCCCAACCAGCTCCCGGCAGTCCGCCGTAAAAAAGCACCGCCTGGAACCGGCCTTCACCCAGCGCAATCACCTGGGCTCCCAGTTGGTCCCCGGCAAACTCCCCTTGGATCTGAAAGTCCGGAGGGAGCGTCTGGTCTTTTGGATCCGTCCAGAGCCCGGGCTCGGCGAACACGCTGGTCGCGGCGAGCAGGGCAACGCCGGAGATTACGATGGAGAGGTTAGTTACTTTCATGAGATCAGTCTGTTTCAATTGAACGGGATTGCCAAATACGCATTGCCGGTTCCGACTCAACAGGGGTGGGTCGGCGACCTGACCCTGTTGACTCGAAAGGCGGCCCTTTTTCCAATCACGCCGCCGCGTGTTCGCTCGCGATATTCACGAAACAGTGGACGTGGGGAAGCACCCGGTAATTCCAGATGAAACCGGGACCGTCCAATCGCCAGAAGTGCCAGCGAACCTTTTTGTCATCGGCGCTTTCCCCGTCACGGGTGAATGCCAGGTGAATCTGATCCATCCCGCCGTTGGCCTTGATGATTTCCATGACTTCGTCGGCGTCTTCCCTGCGGAATGGATCGAGCAGGGTTCGCATCACTTTCTCCACCTGCGCTTTCTGTCCGGCAGTGAGATCCCGGTAGGCGATTCCCGGTCGTGGAGCATCCGCTTTCGCAAAGGTGATTCCTTTCTGGCCGTCGCCGGGATTTTCCGAAACCACCCGCTTCTGCTGTTCGGCGTCCAGCGAGTCGAAGACCGCCTGCACCTGCTCGGTCTGGTAGCGATACACATTGGAGGCGGCGTAGCCGGGGTCGCGGTGTCCGTAGTAGATCGGGCCACCGAAAGCCGCTCCGGGCATCGAGTTCCCGTCGCAGCGCAGAGTCAGATGGTGACCGGTGAACAGCCAGGCAAATTCCTTGTCTCCGCTGGGATCGCCGAAAAGCGTGGCGCCGCAGCCGTCGAAGGAGCCGCTGCTGTCCCACTTTCCGTTCCGGCTGATCCGCTCGAACGACTCGTCGTCCGACAGGATCGAACGCAGCGTCCGCCGGACCAGTTCCTGCTGGGGCTTGGTGTATTCGGCGCCGATGCGCTTCCCATCGAATGCGCTGTTGTAGGCGCCAAGTCGGGAAAGCTGTCCCTCCTTGGCCTGGTGATTCCAGGGCAGGACGAGTTTGGCCTTCTGTTCGGCACTGAGCGAGGCGTGAAGTTCTCGGATCAGGTCTTCGGCAGGTTTGGGTTGGGCCTTCGCACCGGCTTCAGCGGCTGCGGCGATCGCCCTGGAAAAAGGACCGGCGGCCAGCGCGGCGGCGGCTCCTCCTGAGAGTCGGCGTACAAAGGCACGGCGGTTCAGGGAGTGTGGGGCGTCACTGCCGTCATCGCAGTCGGGGCAATAGAATTTGGATTCGTGATTCATTGTTGGTTGAAGGGGTTGCCGTATTCAATCAACTGGAAAGGCCTGTGTCGAGAGAAACCTGAGGGATTGGGCGGGCTCCAATGGTTATCTCCGCTTGAATTCCGCGATGCCGCCATAGCTTCACTTGGCCCTTCAGTGGCCGAGCGCACTCCTTGACTTTGTGAAACTCACCGCCATATGCGATTGGCTCAAAAAGCAAGGGATTGCACACACCCGCGTTCGGAGGAAACGAGAAGGCGATTTCCAGTCCCTGCGGATGAGGGGCCCGTCGACCGGAGGGCAGGGGTCTCCGACCAGAATCAGAGTGAAGGTCAGTTTCGCTCGACACGCCGCCGCCGCAGTTCTAATTTTGCCGCCATGCGTGTCATATTTCTGATTGCCCTGCTCGCCCTGGGAGATTGCATCAACGCGGTAGCGGCGGGTCCTGATGTCATTGTCGCCTCCGCGCGTCTTGACGCGTTGGTGGACGCCCATCTCGCGAGGGTCGGCCTAAAGCCGAACGAGCCAATCGATGACGCCACGTTTCTCCGTCGTGCTTGGCTGTGCATCGGCGGGCGGGTGCCAACCGTCGCCGAGGCCGGGGAATTCCTGCGGTCGACCCGCGCCGACAAGCGCGCCCGTCTGATCGCCGACCTGCTCGGCAGCGAAGCCCAGGTGAGCCACTTTTACAATTACTGGGCAGACATTCTGCGTCTGCAGGATGACGACGCGGGCGGACGGAACGCCAGCGTAGCCTACCAGCTGTGGGTGAAGCGCGCGCTGCGGGAAAACATGCCCTATGATCGATTTGTGGCCGAGATGGTCTCGGCTCGCGGCAAATTCTGGGAGAACGGCGCCGTCGGCTACTACCATCGTGACCGGGGCATGCCGCTGGATAATCTGTCAAACACCGTGCGGATATTCCTGGGGGTGCGTCTGGAGTGCGCGCAGTGCCACAACCACCCCTTCGACAAATGGACGCAGATGGATTTCTACAAGATGGCGGCCTTCAGCCATAACATGAATGCAAGCGAGATCTATGGATTCCAGCAGAACCGCGTGAAGGCGGGGGAGGAATTCAAGAAACGTCTCAAGGAGGCCTATGTGAAGGGAGCGGGGCGAGGGGAAAACTTCCCCATGCCAAGTCTGGAGCGGCTCGAAGAGCACATTGCCGTTCACGGAAAAAACCCGCGCGACCCCTGGCTGGGCACGGGAAAAGACGCCATCGGCGCGGAAGAATTCCGCAAAAGCGTCCAAAAAGGCTGGGCCGTGGCCAAGCCACTGGAAGAGCTGAACCAAGGCGCCTACTGGGCCGGAGTCGATCTGTATTATCCGCTGTTAAATCTCGGCGTGTTGGAAAAGACCGCGGATCTCAAGCTCCCCCACGATTACAAGTATGCCGATGCCAAGCCGGGTGACGCGGTGGCGCCCGGGACGATGTTCGGGGCCACGGTCGATCTGAAGACCGGCAGCAGTGAGTCGACCATCGATGCCTATGCGAAATGGATGACCTCACCCGAGAACCCCACCTTTACCCGGGTGATCGCCAATCGTCTCTGGAAGCGGGCCTTCGGCCATGGGGTGATCGAGCAGGTGGATGACTTCACCGAACTGGCCCAACCGGTCGATGCGGAACTGATGGCCTGTCTGGAGGATCTAATGCGCGAGTTGAAATACAACCTGCGGGCTTTCCAAGAGGTCATATACAACACCCAAGCCTGGCAACGCGCCGCCGGATCGGCCGAACTCGAGCCGGGGGAGCCCTGCCACTTTCCCGGTCCCTCCCTGAGACGCCTGACTGCCGAGCAGATTTGGGATTCTGTCGTGGCTCTCACGATCGAGAATGCCGACCAGCACCGTCCGCTCCTGCGTGGCCAATTGGCCTCCCTCGAACGCGAGCGCCTCATGTGGGAGAGTCTGGAGGGCCGGAGCGCGGAGGAATACATCGCGCTGATGGAACAACTGGCGCCCCTGATCCATCGGCGAGACCGGGAGAAAACGCGCGTTCAGGACTTGATGCTGGCCGCGCAAAAGCAGGGTGACCAGGACGCGCTGGCCAAGCTGAAAGAGGAATACCGCCAGATCGAGGAGCCGTTGCGCAAAGCCAAGCTGGAGTTGGGTTACGTGAAATTGGCCGGTTTTGACGCGTCGAAAATGGATCTCGGATCCGCCATGATGATGGAAGGCGCGATGAATCAGTCAGTCGCCCCGCCGGAGAATGCGGTGAAACCTGAATTGGAGGTGCCTGATCCCCCTGCCGGCCTCAATCCGGGCCAATTGCAGGCTTGGCGCAAGGATCGCGAGGCCGAGATGCGCGCTTATTGGCAGATGTGGCCCAAAATGGCGCGCGCTTCTGAGTTGGAGACTCCGGCCCCGCGCGGTCATTTTCTCCGTGATTTCGGCCAAAGCGACCGTGAGATGATCGAGAACGCTGCCGACAATGCCTCGGTACCCCAGGCGCTCAATCTGCTCAATGGGCCGCTCGTCGAGGCCCTCACCAATCCCTACACCGTTTTTGGCGCCGAAGTCAAAGCCGCCGCCACGCTGGAAGAAAAGACCCGGGTCATTTTCCAAGCCATGCTGACCCGCGAACCAACCGCGCGCGAACTGGAACTTTTCGAGGCCGAAGTCGCCCAATTTGGGGAAAGCGCCTATGTCGGCGTCGTGTGGTCGTTGTTCAACACGCAGCAGTTCCGGTTTCTGCAATGAAGAGAGCCCAACCTCGCCTTCTTATGGCCTCTCTTTCGAGGTGAGCTTCCCACGGATCGGTCGGCAGGCAGCGGCGGACCTGAGAAATCATCGTGCAGGCAGCTCCTCGATGAGATCAAACAGCTCCGCTGGGATCACGAACATCTCCGGAGACTGGGGGAAATCCTCAAAGGCCGTCAGCATCCTCAGCGAGAGCTCGCCGCTGGGCCTGGCCTGTTGTAACTCCTGATTAAAGTGGCGGAAGGGGTGGGATTCGAACCCACGGTGACAGTACTGCCACACTCGATTTCGAGTCGCCAAATATAACGTTTCAGCGTGTGTCAACTCGATTCACAAACAACTAAGCGCTAGACTTTTGTGAAAGGTGAGCAAATATTGATCCAACCTGAGACACCCGAAAAAGGGCCAAAACGGGGCCAAAAAAAATGAGCAAAGAGCGGCCAACTGAAGCGCGTACCCGACGGGGAAACCGGATCTACCGGAACCGTTCCGTTCATCGCGGAAAAGTCCATTTTGCCGACCAGTATTCCTTCGCCGTGAAAAAAGACGGAGAGCGGCATCGGTTGAATGTGGGGACCCTTCTCGACGATGCCAAGGCCCTGGCGGATCAGGTTTGCGCGTTTCTCATGATCCCCAGCCACACCTTTGCCGATTTGTTTGCCCATCCGGACTTCGCCCTCATCAAGAAGCCTCGACGCTACCGGCAACGGCAAAGCGCTCCGGAGTGCCCGCCGACGGAGAGGCGGGTTCCCACCGTTGCCATGCTGATCGAGCGCTATGAAGCCAACGCGGTTCATTTGAGCCGGACCACCGTAAAAAACAACATCAACGCCATCCGGCATCTTGCCGCCTGCCTGCTGGAGCTGGGAGTGATCTCCAAAGCCGCGACGGATCGCCAGCGAGAACAGTGGCGGGACCGCACGGGAAAGATGCGCCTCGACGAGTTCACCTTTTCGGCACTGGAGTCCTTTCGGACCCGGTTGATCCGGGCCGCCGGGGACAATGGGATCACCCGAGGCAAAGTGGCCACCACCCTGAACTACTACTTTAGGTGCGCCAAAAGCATCTTCTCGGAACGAATGATGGCTTTTTACTCCGATTTCGAGATTCCGGACCCGCTGCCCCTGCGCCAGATCAAGCCATTGCGGGAACCCTCGCGGCGCTACCATTCCAGGATCGACGTGGCCAGGCTCATCCAAATGGCGAGGGAGCGCTTCTGGGAAGGGGTGCTCGGCGAGGAGGAGGCACAGGAGCGCCAGAGATACCTTGCCAGGCAGACCTCCTCAACCGGGGGCTGCTACAAAAGCGCCGATGACTTTGTCCGGGAGGACAAGGCGAGGTTTATCATCCTGCTCCTGACGATTTCGTGTGGCTTGCGGCCCAAGGAAGTCTCCCGGCT
>JADZAX010000558.1 GCA_020852405.1 Verrucomicrobiales bacterium | reverse complement strand
GGAGCCACACCATCGGACCCGACTACACGGTCGATCCCGACCTGACCGACAAGGGAAATCCCAAGGGCAAAGCCTTTGAGTTCACGATGCGTCTGGCAGACAGCAAGATTTTCCGTGGGGATGACGCCACACTCCTGCCGGACAAAAAAGCGGTGCGCACTGAACGCAAGATCTCTGTTTACATCCCGGCCGCCTATCGGGACGGCACCAAGGCCCCGGTGCTGGTGACGCATGACGGCCCGAGCAATCTCAGCCTGGTCCGCAATGCCCTCGACAACCTGACGGAGTCCTCCAATCCCGCCCGTCGCCTTCCCGCATTTCTTGTCGTCGCGGTCGAAAATGGCGGCAACGACGGCAAGGACAGCGAGCGCGGCCTCGAATACGACACCCTGTCGGACCGGTTCGCCCGGTTCATCAATGACGAAGTCTTCCCTGCGGTGCTCGCCGATCCGGGAATCAAGGCGGCCTTTCCCCATCTCGCGATCACGGACAACCCCTGGGGACGCGCGACCATGGGCTGCAGTTCGGGAGGCGCGGCGGCCCTGACGATGGGCTGGTTCCGGCCCGATCTGTTCCGGCGGATCATTGCTTACTCCGGCACGTTCGTCGATCAGCAGGACGACGACGCGCCCGAGGAATCAAGTTATCCGTTCGGGGCGTGGGAATACCATTCCAGCATGAAACTGATCGAAGCAACGGAGAAAAAGCCCCTCCGGATTTTCACCCATGTTTCCGAAAACGACAACCGCTCCAAAGACCCGGAGGGGACCCAGCACAACTGGGTCATGGCCGGGCAGCGGACCGCGGCGGCACTCGCGGCGAAAGGCTACGACCACCGGTTTGTCTTCAGTCTGGGGACCGGCCACTGCGACGGTCGCGTTTTCAAACAAACCCTCGCCGACACGCTGGTGTGGGTCTGGCGGGGATATCATGTTGAGTGAATCCCGGCCTCATGGGTCCGCCTGACTTGGCCTCAAACCAGGCAGTCCGAAACCACCGCACGTCAGCACCCCCTCGAAAGAGGAGGAACCTCGGGATGCTCCCGGACCCGGTCGGCATTCCCAACGGAGAACCGTTGGGATGAATCTGGTCAGACCAATCCGACTAGATTGTCCTGGCACCACTGGCCATTTTGCAGCGTGACCCCGTCGGGATCCTCCACCGCAACATGGGCTTCATCCTCACAGATGATCCAGCCTTCGTAGTGGTGCAGGGTCAGCCACTCCGTGATCTTGTGGAAGTCGAGCTTGCCGGTGCCCATCTGGGCCCAGGGCTCCGGACCGTTGCCGGAGAAGTCCTTGTAATGGATGTGGTTCACCAGATGGGACCATTTGTCGAGAGTCGAGATGACATCCATCCCGCCCCGGATGATGTGCCCGACATCGGGCGTCCAGCCGGTAAGGCAGGGATTGAGGCTGCTGAGGACAACATCATAATCTTCCTGGGTGCGCACCAGCGAGGCGGGCGGACTGTTGGGATGGAAGGAACAAACCAGACCGGCATCAACGGCACGACGGGAGACGGCATTGACATTCCGGACAAGGTTGAGCCGGCGCTCCTGAAGATTTTTCCGTCCACTCGGAAGGGGCACGGTGCCGAGTTTGGCTCCGGGGAAATGCTTCAGCGTCTCGATGGTGTAATCGGCCGCGGCCCTTTCTTCCAGGGTTTCGGTTTCCGCGTCCCAGCCACAGACGAGGGCGAGTCCGGCGAGTTCGATGCCGTGCTCGGCAAGGGCGTCTTTCAGCTTGGCCGGATCTTTGAAATCGCCCAACCAATAGGAAGAGCAGCCCAGCCCACGCTCCGAGACTTCCAGAACCATGGGCTCGATCCCCTTGAATCCCGCCTGCGCGGCGATTTTGATCATGTGGTCGAGCTTGTTGTCGTAGCCCTTGCCGGTGCCTTGCATGAACCAGGTGTAGACCTGGGAGCCGAATTTGATGTTGGACATGTTGGGGAGGTTGGCGGTTGATGTTGAACAGATAAGAGAGACGGATGACCGGGAGGCGAAATGGCAGGAATCAATGGGCGAGGAGCCAGTTGCGGACCCGGGGATTGAAATCGTCCATGACCTCCCAGTGGAAGGCATGGCCTGCGTTGTCGGAGTGGTGCAGCTCCGCCCCGGGAATGGCGGCGGCCACTTCCCGGCCCATCCAGGCAGGGGTGAAAATGTCGTCTTTCCCCCCGATGACAAGCGTCGGGCAGGTGATTTTGCCGAGCTCGGCGAGGACATCGTGCCCCGTGCAGGCGGCGGCCTGGGCTTCGAGGGCATGGAGCGGCTGGGGATTGGCATCGACATAGGCCTGAGCCCGACCATCGACGAGCCCCGCGTAGGCTTCGTCATTGTCCCAGAAAGGCTTGGTGAAAATGAGGAGCTGGATCCACTCCATGAACTCGGAGGGGGTGAGCCGCGCCTTGCAGTCCGCCATGTGCTTGAAGACCGACTTCGCATACCGGTCGCACCGAGCCCAGGGACACATCAGCACGGTGCTCCGGACTTTGGAGGGATGCCGCAGGGCAAGCTGCTGGGCGATGATGCTGCCCATGGAAACCCCGACGACACGG
>JADZAX010000557.1 GCA_020852405.1 Verrucomicrobiales bacterium | reverse complement strand
GGGGATCCGACATTGCCCACCACCACCTCGCCCGTGGCCAGTCCGAACCGTGTCGGCAGAGGGGGCAAACCACGTCGCTTCCAGTCTTCAGCCAGTTCCTGCAGTTTCAAATGGCATTCCCAGGCACTCTGGACCGCGTCATGTGCGTGGGTTTCCGATGGGGTCGGCGCCCCCCAAAAGGCGACAATGGCATCACCGATCAGCTTGTCCACGGTGCCATGGTGCTGGCGTATGATGCCGATCATGGCATCAAAGTACTCGGCCATGTGATGGGTCAGCTCCATCGGGGACAGTTTCTCGGAAAGGGAACTGAACCCTTTGATGTCTGTGAACAGAATGCTGATCGACAAACTTTTGCCCCCGATGACGGCGGCCTCCCCATTTTTGAGGAGTTCCCGCACCACGTCGTCCGGAACATAACGGGCGAAGCTGTCCAATGCCACCCGCATCCGCTCATGGGCGTCGCCGAGTTGTGCCAGCTCGAGGATGCCGGTTGGTGCCATCTCCGTCCCGGTGGTGTCCAACCGCGTCAGCCGCTCGCTTTGCCCGATCAGATCCTCGATGGGTTTGCTGTAGCGCTTCGCGAGCTGCAGCGAGATCAGGGTGCCGCCCGTCAGAGCGAGCAGGAACAACGTCAGCAGCTGCTTTTGCTGGTGTCGCAACTCTCCGAGGAAATCCTCCTCCGGGACTGCCACTCCGATCCACAAATGCGGGCTGTTCTTTCCTTGGAGAGGCCTCAGGTATGACCACCAGCCCATGCCATCGCTCTTCCAGAAGAAAGGCCGGATCTTGGCAGGATCGAGGTGTTCGATCTTGGGGTAACCATCCTCGCTGAATTTCAATCCGTATTGTGCCGCGGCTTTCAGGAAGACCTCGCTCATCACGGGAATGCCGAGATCTCGTGGGTGTTTCAGGTAGGACTCGTTCCGGACCTTTTCATTCTCAAACCGCTCATTTTTGGGCAAACCGACGAGCTGGCCCTGATGGTCTATCACAAAGGCAAATCCCTTGGGGCTGATCTCCAGCGAGCGGGTCATGGCGGAAATGTCCTTCAGCAGGACATCCACGGCGAGCACGATCTCCTTGCCGCCGGGTCGGTGCGCGCGCACCGAGGCGGTGATTCCCGGTTCCTGAGTCGTGAAAAAGGTGTAGGGCTCGGTCCAGACTACCTCGTCCTCACCAGGGGGGTGGGACATCGCCTGTTGGTACCAGGGCCTGGTTCTGGGATCATAGTCCACCGACTCCGTCCATTCCTTCAAGGGGGTGCCGTGGATCTTCCCTTGCCGAAACCGGGCCGGTGTCCCCGGTGTGACCGACCGGTTGGTCCAGGTGTCACCCGTTCGCAACAGCATCTGGCCGTTTCCTTCCGCATCCCCTGCATTGATGGATGATATATGGGTGCTTTTCGCGAGGATTGGCGCGAGCAGGGGATTCAAGGTGGCGGGTTCAAAGTCTTCGAGCAAACCCTGTTCGACCCAGTCCTCGATCAGGGCACGCTGGAGAGGAACGGGTTCGAAAAAACGCCGGAGTTCCGACTCGAGCCGTTCGGTCCGGCTCACCACGAGATCCTTGCAGAGAAATCGCATCGCCCGCTGCGCGCCAAAATAGGAAATGGTGAGGGTGGCGGAAGAAAGGAGCAGGATGAGCAGGATCAAATTCCGCAGCAGACTGGAGCGGAAGGAAACGCCTTTCCGCGGAGCGGAGGGATTCCCGATCCTGCTGGATTGATCGATGGGGGCCGGCATGGGTGACAGTTTATTTCGGATTTGGAAGGTTTGCACCCGGGAAGAAATGCCCGGGCCTGTCTCCATCAGCGTTGACTGGAACAGGCGGAGCAGGTTCCGGCAACATCCGGACGGTGGCTTCTTTGAAAGAAGGCAACGCTGATCAAGCAAGGTCAGCCTCAAACCGGGGATGGCCCGAGGGACTCCGCGGCTTCCTTCGCCTATTCCAACCCCTGCAGTCTCCTGCGGAGAAGATCCAAAGCAGAGCGCAGGGTGCGCATCTTGACCGTGGGGCGGTCTCCCGGATGCCGTAGGCGCACCACTCGAGTCTCCCGTCCTTCGCTGGCCAGACCGATGAAGACGGTGCCGACGGGTTTCTCTTCGCTGCCGCCATCGGGACCGGCGATACCGGTCACGGAAAGGGCATGCGTGGTGCCGGCGGCATGACGGCATCCTTCAACCATGGCACGGGCGACAGGTTCGCTGACCGCGCCGTGGGCGGCGAGCATTTCAGGAGGCACCCCAAGCAGGTCGGTCTTGGCTTCGTTGGCATAGGTGACATAGCCGCGCAGAAAGGCACGGGAAGCCCCTGGGACATCGGTCAGAGTGCTGGCAATGAGCCCTCCGGTGCAGGACTCGGCGGTGGAGAGGGTTTCCCCGCGGGCGGTGAGCAGATCGAGGACGACCTCCTGCAGTTCCGCCTCCGATTCCGTGGCAATTTCAGTGGGAAAGGCGCGCCGGACGATCTCCGCTCCGGTGGCGACGAGACCGGAGGGGCCGATCAGTCGGACATCCACCTCGCCAGGGCGGGCGCAGTAGCCGACTTCCAGCCCTCCGAGCCCGACAAGGGCGTCGAGAGGTTGCTCGATCTTCTCCGCGATGGCGGATTCCCCCACGTTGATGATCCTGAAATTGAGAAAGGTGGGGAGGGCGGTGTCTCCGAGCAGGCTGCGGAGCCGCGGCACGACCTGGTCGTGAAACATCGGATGGAGTTCCCGCGGTGGACCCGGGAGCAGGAACAGGTGCGGAGAGGACCCATCGGGCCGCGCGGGCACATGGAGACCGGGAGCGGTGCCGTTGGGGTTGTCGAGCACGTTGGCACCCTCGGGGACCATGGCTTGACGCTCGTTGCCGGGAGGCGGCTTGCGGCCATGATGGGCGAAGATGCCTTCGATGTGGCGGACCACGGATTCGTCGAGGAGGAGCGGCAGTCCGAGGAGTTCGGCGGTGATTTCCCGGGTGATGTCATCCGTCGTGGGGCCGAGGCCGCCCGTGATGAGAAGCACGTCGCAGCGGGTCAGAGACTCGGCGATGGCTTCACGGATCGCTTCCCCGTCGGGGACGCAGGTTTGACGTTGCGCACGCAGGCCAAGTTTGAAGAGCTCGCGGCCGAACCAGGCTCCGTGGGTGTTGACCACCTTGCCCAACATGAGCTCGGTGCCGGTGTTGAGGATTTCGATTTTCACAATGAGGCGTGAATCCGGGGGAGGGGAATCCGGTCCGGCTTATTTGCCGGGGACACTGAGGAGCGCATTGAGGTCGAGTCTTGGCGCGTCGCGCCAAAGGTCTTCCATCGCGTAAAAGGAGCGCTTTTCCTCATGGAAGATGTGCACCATGACGTTGATGTAGTCGACGACAAGCCAATGACTGGCGGCATCGCCTTCCGCGTAGGCGGGTTTTTCCCCGAGTGCGTCCTGGACTCCGGCGATGATGTCGCGCCGGATGGCTCGCAGATGCGGTTCCGAAGTGGCGCTACAGATCACAAAGAAGTCCGTGATGCTGGAGATTATTTTCACGTCGAGGACAACGATGTTCTCCGCTTTCACATCATCGGCGAAGCGGGCGCAGGCGAGGGCGAGTTCCTGGGAGGAGGGCACGGTTATGGAATCTGGCTGGAGGGATGAAATCAGGCAAGGGAAATACCCGGAAAGGGGATTTCCTTAATATTCACGACGGGGTGGTCCCTTGCGACGGGGAGGTCCATCGCCGGGGCCGGCATTGCCGAATCCGCCGCGGCGAGGGGGGCCTCCGGGCCGTGGTGGCTGGCCGGGGCTGACTCCGACACGGCGGCCGCAGAGCCGGGCGCCATTGACCGAGGCCAGAATCCGCTCGGCGGCGGCTTCTCCATCGATCTGAACGAGAGTGATGGTCGGAAGAATGTGGATTTGGCCGATGCAGGCACTGTCGAGTCCACTTTCGCCGGCGATACAGCCGACGAGGTCGCGCGGAGTGACCCGGGCTTCCCGGCCGACATTGAAGCGCAGCCAGGTTTCTCCGGTGAATTCCCGGTGCTCCCGCGGTTCGCGGCCTTCCCCGCGGTCCCGGTAATTGCGTTCCGGACGGTTGTCGCCGTCCGGCTCCCGGAGGCGGCGTTCGCGTTTCGGACGGCCGTCATCTTCGATGATCCGCTCCACCGGTCGGGCGCTCTCCATGGTCAGGAGATGGACGGCGGCGGCAAAAATCTCCCCTGGGGAATACCCGGCATCAGTCAGTTCTCCGAGGAGCTCGTCCTGGGGGTGATACCCTCCGGCAGCGAGGGCGGAGCGCATGGAATCAGCAATCCGGCCGGCGTGGCGTTCCTGCAGGTCGGTCAGCAGCGGCACCGGCATCCGGACAATGTCCGACTTGGTAAAGCGCAGAATGTTCTGCAGGCGGCCGAACTCGCGACCGCTGACCAGGCTGACGGCCCGTCCGGTTTTGCCCGCCCGTCCGGTCCGGCCGATGCGGTGGACATAATCCTCGGGATCCTGAGGTAGCTCGTAGTTGATGACCATTTCCAGATCATCGACATCCAAGCCGCGGGCCGCGACATCGGTCGCCACGAGCAGTTCGAGTTTGCGTTCGCGGAAGCGTTTCATGGTCCGCTCACGCATGCCCTGAGCCATGTCGCCGTGGAGTTTGTCGGCATTGTAGCCGCGGGCCACCAGCGTTTCTGTCAATTCGTCGACCTGGGCTTTGGTGAAGCCGAATCCCAGTCCGTAGCTGATGTCCTGGACATCGAGGAGACGGCACAGGACTTCGGTCTTGGATCGGTAATCGACCTCGATGTAGCTCTGGGCGATGGCGGGCACCATCATCGAGGACGAGTCGATCCGGATCTGCGCGGGATCGACCGTGAAGCGTTCCACGATCTTGCGGATCGGT
>JADZAX010000556.1 GCA_020852405.1 Verrucomicrobiales bacterium | reverse complement strand
TATTCGTGGGCTGGCCATCCGGAAGGCTATCCACCAAACGGTGCGCCCATTCCAAACGTTGTTTGTCAGGAAGCCGGTAGCGCAGAGGCAATTTCGCTTCCTCCATCGCCAATGTGATGTCGCTCCGGTAGGTGATGCCGCCAAGAGCCTTCAGGGCAATGGCGAGCATTCCGTCGGTATAACTCTCAATGGTCTGGGGATTTTCTTTGGGAGGGGCGGGCTTGGCATAGTCCCTGAGATAAATGTCCCCGCTGCAGCCATGGGACATTATACCAACAAAGGGGGCTTTATCCGGGGCAGTCTCCGGGACGAGCCGCTTTTTCAACCCTTCACAGAACAATCCGAAGTAGTCGGCACTGATGGCCTTGTCGCCAAAATAGTGCATAGAGAAGTTGGCCAGGACAGCCAGTGGGCGGTCGTCAATTCCCCGGAAGGCCAACAGGGTGAGATCGGGATCCTCCGGACCAGAGGGACCGGTGGCGTCCTCGCTAAGGAATCCCGGATGCATGTTGGCACGGACGGTGGGGTTGCCGAAGGGATCGAGATTCACCCTGTCTGAGCGTCGCACCCATCTGCGAAGAGCTGTGAAGTCAGGAGCCTGGGCCACCGTCCAGCCGAATTGGGCGGGCTCTAGTGCGGCTTGCGACGCTGCGACAGCCTCCACCAATTTTGCCTTCAGATGAGGAACGTAGGTTTCGTCGGCATTGACCCCCAGGCACCCCATGCAGGACGGTGCGGAGTGTGCGTGCGTGGCCGAAATAAGTAGTCTGGAGGCGGGAATTCCTATTTTTTGGCTGGCCTCGGCTTTTACTTCATCCAGCAACGTGCGGGGCATCATGCAAGTGTCGACCACCACCAATGCCAGGGTGATTTTTCCGTCGTCTAAACAGAGGGCCCGCGCGTTGACCGGCGTTTTGATCTCGGCAACGCTTTTGGGGAGCATGTTCCCATTGATTAGAACTGGAAGCTTGACCGGACTGACATCCACCACTGCGGCTCCTGCCCTGAACTCTGCAAGGCTTTGAGACTGGAGCGCAAGCAGGATGGTTCCGGCTGACAACCAGACAATCAAGAGGGAACCGTAGCGTGTTTTTGTCATGACCATGGTGACGGAATAGTGATGCTAAAGGAATGCTCGGTGGGCGAACAATGACGGATCCGCGCTACTGGGATATTTTTTTCAGGTCACACTGTCCTGAGGCGAGGCAACAACCAAAGAATGCTCTTTGGTTCAAATGACCCCAATCTTTGGAATCAGTGAGAAAATCGGGATTTTGGCGGTTTTTCTTGCCAAACGAAGTAGAAACCGGATAGAGTCAGCCTCTTCCCTCAAACCCGGAATAAACCAAGGTAAATTATTCAATGAAAAACAAGAAATATCAGATTTCCTCCTTCCTTTCGATGGCTGCCGTGGTGTTGCTCGGCACTGTTGACAGCCGCGCCCAAGGCAATGGCGAGACCGCCATCGTGGATGTGGACATCGTAGCGAAGGAGTTGGGGATTTCCCAAGCGCTCGAAGACGAGCTGAAGGCCATGGAAACCAACATCAACACCCAGCTCAAAGACGCCCAGAACAAACTACAGGCGCAATTTGATGCTGAAAAAGACAAAGCCGGAGCAAATCCGACTGACGAGCAAAAAAATCAGCTCGCTGGATTGAACCGCGGCATGACTCAAAACCTCTTGGCCGCGAGGGACAAAGCCCAAGCCGCGATCAACCAGACCAGGGTGGGGCGTATTGTCCAGTTCCGTGACAAGGTCAAAGGCTACGCTCTGAAAGCGGCCAAGGCCAAAGGATTCAAGGTGGTCATCGTGAAATCTGAATTGGTGCTCGACTACGATCCTTCAGTGGACATATCCATCGATATTGCCAAGCTCATGAAAGCGGATGGCGTAACCCCGGAAAACGTGTGGCCCAAAGTGGCCCCCGCTCCCACCCCTGCGGCTGGCGCAGTCCCCGCAGCAGGGGCGACGGGTGCGGTTCCCGCCAAGCCAAATCCTTGATCGAGGCCGGCTTTTTCCAGTTCAGAATGTGTGGCCGTGTTCCATCGCCATGGGCCTTGGAGCACGGCCTTTTTGTGCCGAAGCAACACTGGTTTCCTCACGTTTCAGAACCGCGAAAAAGTTTCAATGTGCGAAAGAAAAACTTGACGAAGGGCTCGGTCTGCTCTGTTCTAGCGAGTTGTATGAAACCCTTCCATCGGATGGGGGGATAGATTTTCCAAACAGGTGATGATGAAAACCGAATCGAGTCGGCGAATGGTGCGGATGGTGCTCTCAGGAGTGATCTTGGTGGGGCTTTGCTGCGGGGGTAGATCGCTTTTGGGGCAGGATTTGGATCTGCCGCCGATTCCGAACCTTGAGCAACAGCCCAAGGCCAATGCTCTTCAGCGACTGTTGCAGAGGACTCCTGAGCCCAAGAAACGTGAGCCCATCCAGCTCAAGGATTCTGGCCGGAAAGCCTATTACACTCCCAACGAAGTCCGATATGCGCCAGAAACGCCCACAGGTGGTCGGTTGCGGGCTTACGGCACCACTTCCCGGTATGCGGTCAACGGAGCCACTGTCTACTCAGGTGAGACCCAGGAAAGCGCCGGACTCCGCTGGCTCAAACAGGGAGCAAGCCCTAATTCGAGCGACCCTGCCGCCGGTTCCAAATATGATTGGCGCAATCCGTTTCAGGCCAATTCCGACAGTGGGGTGGCAGTTTCCGACATTCAAAATATTGGTGATGTCAGTGGTGACATGCAACCTTCCGGTCAGGATCAATCCATGGCCAGCGAAGAGCCGATTCTTTCCTATCTCAGCGGTATTGTGCTGATCCCGAGGGCACTTGACATCAAGCGCCGCACCGGAGTGCAGGGAATTGTGAACGAAGGCGTCATTCTTCCCCCCAAGGTTGAAAAAGCGCTCCAACCTCACCTTGGCCAGCCACTGTCCATGGCTTCGCTGAACCGTTTGGTTCGCGCGGCGATCGTGGCCTACCGCAGCAGTGACATGCCGGTGGTGGACGTGCTGGTTCCCGAGCAGGAGGTTTCCACCGGGGTTCTGCAGTTGGTCGTGATTGAGGGCCGTCTCGGCGAAGTGCTCGTTGAAGGAGCCAAGCGCAGCAGTGAAACCCAGCTTCGCAAATCGATCCGGTTGGGACAGGGCGACATCCTCAAGGAAAGCGTCCTCACACAGGATCTGGCCTACCTCAACAAAAATCCGTTCCGCAGAGTGGACCTGATTTACAGCCCCGGTGCTGATTACGGGGTCACCGACCTTATTCTTCGCACGGAAGAGCTGAACCCAATCATGTTTTACACTGCTTACGAAAACAGTGGAACCGAAGTGCTGGGCGAAGACCGGTTCCTTGCCGGCGTCAACTGGGCGGGACCCTTTTTCTTCCCTGATGACACCACATTGAGCTATCAATACACGCTCGGATTGAACAACCCCGATATTGAAGGTCACACTGGGGTTCTGACCTCCTTGCTGCCTTGGCGCCATCAGTTGACCGTGTTGGGTGCCTATGTCTACAGCAAGGCTTTGATTGATGTGGATGGCGAGGAACTCGTCACGGGTGGTGCCAACCAGCAATACAGTGCCCGGTATGCGATCCCTTTGCGGACCTTCAGCAGCCTCTCCCAGGAGTTGGAGCTTGGCTTTGACTTCAAGTCCAGTGGCAGCAATCTGGCTTTTGGCGGCACGGAGGTTTTCGACACCACCACGGAGGTTTTCCAGTTCAGCGCCGGTTATAACGTGACCCAGCGTGACAAACTCGGAACCACCAAACTGGACACCGAATTTGTCTGGAGTCCTGGTGGCTTCGGTGCCGGCAACAGCGAAGAAGCCTTTGCCAGCCAACGTGCCGGAGCAGGACCTGACTATATGTATGGTCGGGCCGCTCTGGAGCGCAACAACGCCCTGATCGGTCAGTGGACGTTGGTGGGGCGTGTGGAAGGTCAGGCATCCAATGGCAATCTGCTCTCCAGCGAGCAGCTGGGAGCCGGTGGTTTTGATTCGGTGCGCGGATTTGAGCAGCGGGCAGTGCGCGGAGATCAGGGCGTTGTGGTCAGCGTCGAAGTGCGCGCCCCGCCGGTCTCCCCGGCCAAGTTGCTGGGCTTTTACCGTGCCAGAGACGCCATGGTCCCATTGGTGTTCTTCGATTACGGCCACCTTTCCAACAGCGAAAAATTGCCGGGTGAGCCTGATATCAACATCAGCAGCACGGGCTTTGGCTTCCGCTATCAGCTGGATGACAACTTCTCCCTTCGCTTTGACTATGGTTGGCAGCTCGGGGAAAGTGGATTCGAAGACGGCGAAGACAGCCGTTTCCATATCGGAGCACGGGCCGTTTATTGACGCTTGGCCTGCTGACCGCCTTGGTGGTTTGCTGGAAAATTTGACCGGAGAGTTCGAGGACTCTCCGGTTTTGTTTTTTCAGCGCCCACGATGGGAGCCCTCCGAACTTCATTCAGGTTTCCCCATCGTCGCGGTGGAAAACCGCTTTATTCCATGAAGCCTGTGGTGGATGGTTCCAGAGCAATGAGCAACGCATCTGAACATTCTGGAAACGGCAGGGCCTTGGTTCGGCTTGCCGCGGGGGTTCTCTTTTTGGGCGTTCTCCTGGGGGCTTTCGGAGCCCATGGCTTTCATGATCTTTTGGCTTCCAGAGACAGGATTCCTACATGGAACACCGCCGTGCTTTATCATCTCGTGCATGGAGTGGCCCTATTGTTGCTGGGGGCCTCTGTGCCATCGGCCAGGGGAGTGTTTTGGTCGTTGTTGACGGGAATTATCCTGTTTTCCGGCAGCCTTTATCTCTTGTGTCTCACCGGAATGAACTGGCTCGGCGCCGTGACCCCTCTGGGGGGGCTCAGTTTTCTGATCGGTTGGGGATGGTTGGCGCTGCGGCGGTGAAATAGGAGCGGATTCGTATTGAAATAACCACATTATGTTTGTCGATCATGTCAGGATTTTTGCCAAAGCGGGAGATGGCGGCAATGGCTCAGCCAGCTTGAGGCGCGAGAAATTCAAACCCAAAGGTGGCCCTGATGGCGGCGATGGGGGCAACGGCGGCGATGTCGTGCTGGAAGTCGACGTGCATACCGACAACCTGAAACCGTTTTTTTACAGCCCAAGCTACAAGGCCGAGCCCGGCAAACCCGGGGGATCGCGAAATAAAACCGGAAAATCCGGAAAGCATCTTGTGCTGAAGGTGCCGGTGGGCACCTTGGTTTACCGCGCGGAGCCGCCTCCTGTTCACCGCAAAGTAGAGTTGGAGCCAGAAGATGATGCCTCTTGGGATGACGGGCTGGATGAGTCCGGCAACGAAGAAGCCGAAATGTCCGATGTGGAGACTCCTGCAGAGGAACTCCTTTCCGAAACGGCCCGGAAAAATCTCCAAAAAGGGCTGGATGAGCGAGGCGTCCCGTTGGGAGAGTTGGTGGCTGATCTGACCACTCCCGGGCAAAGGTTTGTCCTCGCGGCAGGTGGTCGGGGAGGGAAGGGGAACTGGAATTTCCGCAGCCCCACAAATCAAGCCCCGGTGGAATTCACCCCAGGCACGGAGGGAGAAAACGGATGGTTTTACTTTGAGCTCCGCCGCATCGCTGACGTGGGGTTGGTGGGATTTCCCAACGCCGGCAAATCGACACTGCTCCGCGCTATTTCGGCGGCCC
>JADZAX010000555.1 GCA_020852405.1 Verrucomicrobiales bacterium | reverse complement strand
GGCGGTCTGCGGGCAAGCGGCCCGTTCCCATTTTACAGATTCGGCCACCGCTCTGGCAGCAGAAATTTCGGCCCTGAGCGATAAACTCAGCGCATTGAACACCGCCCTGCAGGCCGCCGATGAGAGCCCCATGCCTGCTCCGTTGACTCCCACCGAAACAGATCTCCAAGGGATCAGTTCCGCAAAAGAGGCGAAGACGATTCTCTCCCAGCTCATGGCCCATCGGGACGCGTTGCAGGCAGCCCTGCTGGAAGGCGGAAAGAAACTCAGCAAAGCGAATGCCATCCAGAACGCCCGCGCCGTCGCCCAGTGGCTTGACGAGAGCCTTGCCGGAGTGCCTTCCGGAGCACCGCTCATCGCCCGCATTCCGGGGGACGATCCGGCCCTGTTGCAGGAGGCCCTGAACGCGGTAAAATCGCGGCAATTTCCCGGGGTGGCAGTCCTGACTCTTGTGGGAGGGGACTCCGTCCACATTGGAGTCGTCGTGCCAGCGGCGCTGACTGCTCGATTCCAGGCCGGCAAACTCGTCCAGGAGTTGACCGCTCTGGTCGGCGGCAAAGGAGGTGGCAAACCGGACATGGCCCGCGGGGCCGGCAAGGAAGTCGAAAAAGCCGGTTCCGTGTTGGAGAAAGCTCAAGAGTTGCTGGCCTGAGACTTTCACGGGAATTTTCTTGCATTTGACCCTGAAAAATCTAGGCAGTGGCCCAGCATCCCGCTAAACTATCCCGAGCCCAAACTGAAACCCATCCATTGTGAGCAGCCATCTTTCCAGCGACATCAAAATCACCGGCGATCTTACTTGTTCGACCGACCTTATTTTCGACGGATCCATCGTCGGAAACATCAACTGCAAAGGCAGCCTCACGGTGGGCAAAAATGCCACCGTCGAGGGCGATATCAAGGCCGCCAATGCCCTGATCGAAGGCACGGTCAAAGGCAACGGCCTTTTCCAACGCTGCCGGATCGCGGCAACGGCCAAAGTGGAGGGAGCCCTTGCCAGCCAGACCGTGCAAATGGATGAAGGCGCGTCGCTCTCGGGTGAATGCAAGATGGGCAAGAGCGTGTCCTTCTGACGTTCCGGGCCAACGGCGTCGGGTGATGCCCTCGGGTCGGGTTACATGGCCAGGCCTGACAGAACCAAGGCCGGCAGCGCCTGACCTCCCATGAAATCCCGCCACCATCTGCCCCACTACCGCATCGCGGTGGTCGGGTCATGTGCGGTGGGGAGTTACTACGGGGCCCGTCTCGCCGAGTACGGGAGAGATGTCCATTTCCTGATCCGGAGCGGGCTGGAGCAGGTCAAACGCTTCGGCATCCGCATCAAAAGCCGCCAGGGCAATGTCTTTGTGCCCAAGGTCCACTGCCATGCCTCGACAACGGACATCGGCCCGGTCGATCTCGTTCTGATCGCCCTGAAATCCACCGACAATTCCGCCCTCGAAACCCTGATTCCTCCCCTCCTGAAGCCTGGAACCATGCTCCTGACGCTGCAGAACGGACTCGGCAACGAGGAATACCTCGCCGAGCGCTTCGGACCGGAACGCGTCCTCGGTGGACTCTGCTTTGTCTGCCTGAATCGCGAAACTCCGGGCCTGGTCCATCACCTCAGCCAGGGGCACGTTATTTTGGGGGAATTTTCCGGATATCCCCTGCCGCGCACCCTCGAAGTGCAGTGGGAATTCAAACGCTGCGGCGTGCCCTGCACGGTATCGGCGAGTCTGGGTGAGGCGCGGTGGCGGAAGCTGGCGTGGAATGTGCCGTTCAATGGACTCCCGATTCTTTCCGGGGGCAAGGACGTCGCCCGGATCCTTGCCGACGAGGATCTCGCCTACCTCGCCCGGCGCATTCTCGACGAGGTCATCGGGGCCGCCCGTGCCCTCGGCCATGCCATCCCAACGTCCTTCGCTGACACCCTGATCCAGAGGACCCGGGAAATGGGTCCCTACCGTCCTTCGAGTCTGCTTGATTTTGAGAGCGGACGAGCCGTGGAAATCGAATCCATCTGGGGGGAACCCTACCGCCGGGCCTTCAATGCGGGGGCGGAATGCGGCCGGATGGAGATGCTCTACCACCAGATCCGCCACCTCACAGGGGAGAGAGTCCATCTGAACTAAGCCGCCAGCAATGTCTGAATTCTCCAACGCTTTTCCGGAAACCTTCATCGCCGCCAAACCGGAGGTGGGATTGGTGCTGGGCTCCGGCCTCGGAGGGTTCACGGACCTGCTGAGCAACCCGGTTCTGCTGCCCTTTTCGGAAGTTCCCGGCCTGCCGGTGAGCGGGGTGGAAGGCCATGCCGGCCGCTTCGTCCTGGGAACACTCGGTGGCACCCGTCTGCTCGCCGCCCAAGGCCGTGTCCACCTTTACGAAGGTTGGTCCGCCGCCGACGTCTCCGCCGGCATCCGCGCCATGGCCGCGCTTGGAATCCGCACGGTGGTGCTGACCAACGCCGCCGGCATCGTCAACGGGGATTTCACTCCAGGAAACTGGATGCAGATCAGCGATCATTTGAATCTGACCGGCACCTCTCCCCTCACAGGAGGACCCCGCTTTGTCGATCAGACGGAAGTATACGACCTTCGCCTGCGCGCGCATTTCAGCACCGTGGCCCAACAATTGGGAATCCCCCTCCCGTCCGGCATTTACGCTGGTCTCCCGGGACCGGAATATGAGACTCCCGCCGAGATCCGGATGCTGCGAGTCCTCGGCGCTGACGCGGTGGGAATGTCGACGGTGTGCGAAGCGACCCAGGCGCGGGCCTTGGGAATGAAAGTCGCGGGATTTTCCTGCCTGACAAATTTCGGGGCCGGCATGACCGGCGACCTTCTGGATCATGCCGATGTTCTGGCAATGGGCCGGCAGGCGGCCGGCCATCTGGCCACCATTCTGGCAGCCGCCTTTCCCCTGCCTTGATGGGTGGTCCCCTCTTCCCCGGGGCGGCGTCATCACGGGTTTACATTTTTCCGGCCAACCGCTAACATGGTGGTTCAACCCTGGTTCCCGTCATGAGATTCCCGCTCTATTTTTCCGCCGTCCTCCTTCTCCTCGGTGCCACGGCGCCGATGGTCCGCGCCGCAGATGGCCCGCCGAACATCGTGTTCATCTTCACTGACGACCACTGCCAGCAAGCGCTCAGTGCCTATGATCCGTCGCGAATTTCCACGCCCCAGATGGATCGGATCGCCCATGAAGGC
>JADZAX010000554.1 GCA_020852405.1 Verrucomicrobiales bacterium | reverse complement strand
TCAGTTTGACGAGTTCCGGGCCATTGGCGCCGAGAGTGGTAAGTTCGAAATCGGGGGCTTTGGAGCCGACGGTGAGAGCCATGATGGTGAGGTGGTTTGGGTGGGTGAGGTTAATATCCCGCCCCGGCCATGGAGCGGCGCGCCACTATAGTCCGACCGGAACGGGGTGCAACGGGATTCGGGCAATCCCGGACGGGGACAGAGTGCTTCAGATCGACATCGCGGAGAATCCCCCGTCAACGATCATTTCCACACCGTTGACGAAGGCGCCCGCCCGGTCTGAAGCCAGGAGTAAAGTGGCACCGATGAGCTCGGGCGCTTCCCCGAATCGCCCCATCGGAGTGCGTCCGAGGATGCTGCGGACGCGATCCTCCGTGAGGACTTTGCGATTCTGCTCGGCCGGGAAAAAGCCTGGGACCAGCGTGTTGACGCGGACTCCTTGCCCCCCCCACTCGCGGGCCAGATTTTTTGAGAGATTGTGCACCGCGGCCTTGCTGGCCGAGTAGGTGAACACCCGGCTGAGCGGACCAAGGCCGGAGATGGAACCAAGATTGATGATCGATCCCTTGCCTTGTGCGAGCATCTGCCGGCCGAAAATCTGGCAGGCACGGAGAATGGCCCCGAGGTTGATGTCAAGAATGCGGGAAAACTCCTCGTCCGTGATGTCGAGCACCGGTGTCGGGGAGTTCACACCGGCTCCATTGACCAAAATATCGACCCAGCCCGTCGGCGCCAGCGACGCCTCCAAAAGCGCGGCAAGCGAGGCCCGGTCGGTGACTTCAGTGGGAACAAAGGTGGCCCGGCCACCTGCGGCAGCGATCAGGGAGAGACGTTCGGCGGCCTTCTCGGCGCTTCGCCCGGCCAGAACGACGTGGGCACCAGCCTGGGCCAATCCTTGGGCCATTTCGCCGCAAAGGACACCGGTTCCACCGATGACAACGGCTGTTTTGCCTTGGAGGGAAAAGAGATCTTCGACAAATGACATGAGGCGGAGCCTACACGGGAACGCCACAGGATCAAGTGCCGCAAGGAGAAAGCGGCTCTGAGACGCGCGCCACAACCCGGTGGACGCGCCCCAGAGCCTGATCCAACCAAGGGAGTTGGAAATGGAAACCCCGCATTGAGAGAAGCAGATACCGTGCCGCGTCAGGTCGTGAGGCAAACAATCCTCCCTCGCCAAAAAATTTGCGGCGGTGGCAGGGGTGCCAGTAATCGGCGCAGTCTTTCTACGCTCGTCGGACTCCCCCAAGCAGCACTGGTGGAGGCACCGCCCAGTGAACTCGTCCCGGAAATCTTCCCAACCCAATTCTAACCACTGGCGCAGTCAGCCCTGCGGCCCCATATTGGCTGCGGCGAAAAAGAGTGTGACCGTCTCCGGAGAAGCACTCGGACACGTTGGCCATCTGTTTGCCCCTCTTTTTTTATTCCTTTCTGATGGCTTTTCCCAATCAGGCCCTCTCTCCTGAGCTGACCTGGCTCTACGGCACCCAGATGTTCGGCATGAAGCTGGGCTTGGAGAATACCCAGCGTCTGATCAAAGCGCTCGGTCTGGAGGAGCGGCTTGAAGGAAAGCGAATCCTGCACATCGCCGGAACCAACGGAAAAGGATCGGTCTGCGCCTTTGCCGATGCCATGCTGCGTGCTGCCGGAAAATCGCCGGGACTGTTCACCTCCCCGCATCTGGTCACGTTCCGTGAACGGATCCGTGTCGGGGGCCAGCTCATCCCCACCCGCAGACTGCATCAGATCATCCGCAAGCTACGGGATCTGGTGTCAGATTGGGAGCTGCACCCCACCTTTTTCGAGCTGACCCTGGCCGTGGCACTCCAGCATTTCGTGGACACAGGAGCCGACCCGATCATTCTGGAAACGGGCATGGGGGGCCGCTACGACGCCACCAATGCGCTCGACGGCACCGTGTCGGTCATCACTCCAGTGTCCTTCGACCATGAGGCCTGGCTCGGCGACACGCTGGCAAAAATCGCTGGGGAAAAGGCCGGCATCATCAAATCCGGCCGACCGGTCGTGCTGGCTCCGCAGGATCCCGAGGCCAGGGAAGTGCTCCTGGCAGCCGCCCGTGCCCTCAATGCCCCGGTGCACGAGGTCACCAAACCCTGCGAGGATGCCCTCGGCCTGGCCGGGCGGCACCAGCGGTGGAATGCGGCCGCGGCGGTAACGGCAGTGCGTCTGCTTGATCCCTCGGTTTCCGAATCGTCCATCCGGGAAGGTCTTGCGGCCGCGCGCTGGCACGGTAGGTTCCAACGCGTTGGCACTTTGCACGTCCTGGATGGAGCCCACAATCCCGCCGGCATGGAGACTCTGGTTACCACATGGCGCGACTATTTTGGCGACGCCCGTGCCCGTGTCATTTTTGGAGCGGTTCGCGGCAAAGACACCGCGGCAATGCTGCGGCTGCTCGGTGGCATCGCCTCCAGCATCCGGTGGGTGGGGATCAGTTCGCAACGGGGCCTGCTTGCGACCGAATTGGAAACTCTCTGGCGCACCAAAGTGGCGTCGGCCTTTCCCGGAGTCGAAACCGCCACTTGTGTGAGCCTGGGTGAAGCCTTGAGAATTTCTCCCGCCACCGGTCACGTTCCCACCCTGATCTGTGGTTCGCTTTATCTCGTCGGCGCCGCTCTCGACCGGCTTGAGGGCCGGCGGGCCTTCGAAGTCAGCGAGCAGTAACCGCACCTCACTGCGTCCCGCCGAAGCAGCAGAGCCTCTCCCGCCGTTTTTCACCGGAATAATCGGCAATCCGGAGGAACACCTGTCCTCCACAGATGGAAGGCGTGGCGAAGATCTCATCACCCAGTTTGGCTTCTGCGAGCACCTCCAATCCTGCCGGATCCGCCCGG
>JADZAX010000553.1 GCA_020852405.1 Verrucomicrobiales bacterium | reverse complement strand
TCCATTTACAATGCCCTGCTGCTGCAGGACGGGATTTCCCTGAGGCATCTGCCAGCCTACCGCGGTCCCCAAGATTACCACAATCTGCCTGTCAAAGCGATCATGACATACGATGTCGAAAGCGCCCGGGCCGGAGAAACCTGCGGGGATTTCCTCCACCGTGTCAAGGCTGCCTCAGAGCGTCCTTACCGGTGTTTTCCAGTGTGTGACGACAACAACGAACTCATCGGTTTGGCGATGTGGAACCGGATCGAAATGGCCCAGCCCGAGACCCCGATCGGTGAGTTGGCCGACGAATTTCTTGCCCTTGGTCCGGACACCTCAATCCGCGACGCCGCCCAGAAGATGCTGGCATCCGACCGCCGCCAGGGCCTCATTGTCAGTGAACTGGCACCCAAGAAATTGCTGGGCTACCTCACCTTGAACGACATTGCAAGGCAGCAGAACGCTTCCCAAGTGTGAGGAATCAAGCGAGGATGTCCTTCGCTACCTCGCCGGCCACATCGGTGAGTCGGAAGTCACGTCCGGCGTATTTGTAGGTGAGCAGCTCGTGGTCGAGACCAAGGAGATGGAGGATGGTGGCATGGAGGTCGTGCGTGCCCATTTTCCCTTCGACGGCTTCGGAACCGGTCTCATCGGTGGCGCCATGACGGTAACCGCCTTTGACGCCTCCACCGGCCATGAACATCGTGAACCCTTTGGCTTGGTGTCCACGGCCGTTCCCATCCCCTTTGTCGTCATAAGCCCCCCGCCCGAATTCCCCTCCCCAAAGAACCAAGGTGTCCTTCAGCATGTCCCGCTCTTTGAGATCTGTCAGCAGGCCCGCGATGGGTTTGTCGATGGATTCTCCCCGCCCCAGGATTCCCTGGCTCAGGTTGTTGTGGTGATCCCACCCGCCGTGACTGATCTGGATGAAGCGGACTCCCCGCTCGGCGAGACGCCTGGCAGTGAGGCACTGGGTGCCGAAACGCGAGGTGGCATTCTGGTTGAGTCCATACCGCTCCATGACAGAGTCGGACTCGCCTGACAGATCCAACACACCGGGCACCGAGGTCTGCATTTTGCAGGCGAGCTGCATGGACTGGATCACCCCCTCAAGCTCTGGATTCGAAGGATCATGACGTTCCATGAGACGGCGATTGAGGCGTTGGGCAAAGTCCACCTGCAGGCGCTGATCCTTTTCGGAGAGCGAGGGGGTCAGATTGGGGACCGCCTCCCTCCCATTTCCCAGCCGCATTCCCTGGTAAGTCGCGGGTAGAAAAGCGGAGCCGTAATTCATCGCGCCGCCCTGATCATGGGGCGGATCGATGGTGATGTAGCCGGGCAGATCCTCCGCTTCACTTCCGAGACCATACACGCACCAAGCTCCCATTGAGGGACGGACGAACATGTCATTGCCCGTGTGCAATGCCACCGTGGCCTGGGAATGGGAGGGGGTTCGGGTCTGGCAACCGTTCAACAAGCACAGCTCATCGGCATGTTGGGAGAGTTCGGGAAACGCCTCTGAGATCATCAATCCACTCTGGCCTTGTGGAGAAAATTTCAGCACCGGACCGAGCAGCTTGTGGGCTCCCCCGCTCCTTCCCACCATCTCGGGCTTCCAGTCAAACGTCTCCATTTGGCTGGGCCCGCCCTGCATGTAGAGGAAAATGACACGTTTGGCTCTGGCGGGAAAATGGGTGGGCTTCGGAGCCAGTGGATTCAAATACGATTTCGCGGTTTCGGCGCGCAGACCTGATGCCTTCATTGCCGCGAAAGCGAGCCAGCCAAACCCCGCGCTGGTGCGTTGCAGAAAGCCACGCCGGGTGCTGGCCAAAATAATATTAGAGCAAGTTCTCATAAACAAGGCATCGGTTCAAAGCACGTAGCGGAATTCGGCACTGCTCATCAGCGCCTGAATCAGGACGGTCCACCGGGAAGCCGGATCATCCGAAGAAAGCTCTTTCATGAGTTGCAAGGCCTCGTCGATCTCAGGCGGATCCGGATGCCGCCCCAGGACTCTCAGATAGGCCTCCCTGATCCGGGCCGCATCGTCCCCGGAATTCCCCTCCAGGATCCCAGTGGCGGTGCTCCTCGAAAGCCGGCCCGCAAGGTCTCCATTCAAGAAAAAGAGCGCCTGCGGTGAGACCGTGGTGATTTCACGCTGCCCCTTGATCTGGCTGGGATCGGGGAAATCAAAAGTCTCCTGCATGGGGGTGAGCATGGATCGCAGGGAGGGAAGATACACCGAGCGACAGGAGGCATCCTCCGGGGTAAGACTGCGCAGCCAGGTATTGCGGCCTTTCCCGCCAAATCCTGCCACTTGAGTGCCTCTCGGGCGGTCAAAAGAGAGTTCCCCGGCGACAAAAAACAGGGAATCCCTAATGGCCTCCATCTCCAATCGTCGCAGGTTCATCCTCCAGAAGAGATCGTTCGAACCGTCCAGATTTTCCTTGGCAGCATCCCCCGCGCTGCTCAGGCGGTAGCTCCGGCTCATCATGATGCTGCGGATCATCGCTTTCACGGACCATCCGGATTCGACAAAGCGGACGGCAAGATGATCCAGCAATTCTGGATGCGTCGGCGCATCGCCCGTGATGCCAAAGTCATCCACGCTACGGACGAGGCCGCGACCAAAGAGATGCTGCCAAATGCGGTTGACCATCACCCGGGCGGTCAGCGGATGGGTCGGCATGGTCAGCCATTTTGCCAATTCCAGCCGACCACTGGATTGGTCCGGGATCGGAGGCAACTTCGGCAAAGTCAGCAACTGGAACCCGCCGCGCGGCGGCGTTTCTCCCCGGTTGAAGGGATCGCCTTTGATCGCGATGGCGCAGTCCTCCACCTCCCCCTCGGCGACGCCCATGGCGCGGGTGGGATCATAGGGGAAATAGACCGGATAGCCATTGCCCTGGTTCATCATGTCCATCTTGGAAGCATCATCCCCGGTGTCGGCAGCAGAAGCACGTTGTTCGGTACCGTCCGCACCCGTGCTGTCTCCAGAGACAGGAACGCGGACGAGGTTGTCCACATCGACGTATCCGTTGGGTCCGAGGTATCCTTTCGGCTGCTGCCCCTGCAAGGTTTGGGTGCTGTAAAAAATGCCAGCCAGCGAATAGTAGTCGGCTTGGGAGATCGGATCGGTCTTGTGGTTGTGGCACCGCGCGCAGCTCATCGTGAGACCAAGGAATGCGCGGGTGGTGACATCGATTTGATCATCAACCTGATCAAGCCGGAACAGTTCACCTCCCTCACTCAGATCGAGCGACGCCATCGTCAACAGTCCCGTGGCAATCCTGCTTTCGGCCTGCTCATCGGACGAGGTGAAGGGCAGCAGGTCGCCCGCAACCTGCTCTGCGATGAAGCGATTGTAGGGCTTGTCCTTGTTGAAGGCATCGATCACATAATCCCGGTAGCGGCGGGCAAAGGGAAATGAGGCGTTCATCGTTCTGCCGACACTGTCCGAGTAGCGCACCACATCCAGCCAATGCCGTGCCCAGCGCTCCCCGAACCGGGGCGATTTCAGCAGATTGTCCACGACTGAGGCCAAGGCTTGGTCATCCTTGGCCGGATCCCTCAGGAAGGCATCGATTTCCCCGGGAGTTGGTGGCAGCCCGGTCAGATCAAAGGTGACTCTCCGGATCAGGATGGAGCGATCCGCGTCCTTATTCGGGGCGATCCCCTTGCTTTCCAACTTGTTCAAGATGAAACGGTCCATCGGATCTCGCTCCCAGCCATCCTTGGTAACAGCCGGCAGTGCGGGCCGGTAAAGCGGATGAAAGGACCATGGAATGTCATCCTCACCTGCCCTGGACAAAGGACTATGGCACATGAGGGCAAGGAAACCGCACCGCACCGCGACCAAAAAAGAAAGGTGCGTTTTCATGACATGGGTCCAACGGGATCTGAGGACAGTTTGGGATGCGCCCCTTTTCGGTTCATGTTCAGTCAGCGGCAGGATTGATCCTAAATAACGCGTGAGGAGGACATCGCAGCCAAGGATTGGAGGAGGCGTGCGGCAGGTTTCGGATTTGCTGCATCACAACCATCTACAACCACCTCCCGATAACTCGGGGCGGGTTTCGATACTTGGGACTATGATTCGTGGCTTGGGATTGGAGAAAGGCACTGGATTACAGTTGTAACCCTTACAGCAAAACCACCAATTTAATAATTAAGCAAGCCAATTCTTCCTTCCAATTCCCTTCAGCGGAATCGGCGCCCCGGAACTGAAGACCCGCCAAAGTGGGGTCTTTCGACCAGCTGTCCAACCCCTGTGGGTGGAAGGTCACGCCGAAGTCGCAAGAACTGGCCCTACAGGATATTGTCTTGGACGCCGGGCTGAGGATATGGAAGAATTCTAGAATTTAAAACTAGAATCAGGGGGACTTTGCCGCTTTGGATCGTACCCGGACAGGATCACCCTATCCATTCACCGTCAATTCCAGACACCTATTTCGACTCCTCCTGTCAGAGGTGATCTGACACCAGATAGGTGTTAATTTTTCAACTTTTCTGCGAAGAAAACGATGCGCATCCTAATTTCTGGCGGCCCCGGCTCAGGCTGCACATCAACAGCTTCTGCAATTGGGGCTGCTCTCGATTTGCCCGTCTTC
>JADZAX010000552.1 GCA_020852405.1 Verrucomicrobiales bacterium | reverse complement strand
GCGATCATTTTTTCGCCGATCTCCCGCTGCACAGCACGTTTGGGATTTTGCGCCGCGTGGACTTACTCGAGATCGACTTCGTAGGCGATGGGAATGCGCACAAAAAGGGAGAACAATTGTTCGCGGGGACGGGTGGCGATGATGACGCCGCCCAAGCTTTCCGTGATCCGGTGGCACAGGGCCAGACCGATGCCGGCATGCCGTTCGCTGGGGGTGCGTGCCGTCGTCCCTCTGGTGAAAGGCAGAAAAACTTTGTCGAGAGGGATTTGGGATTCCGCCGTAATCGGTTCATTCTCCACCAGAATGGTGAGATCGGGCTGGGTTTCGCGGACGGTGATCCGAATTCTGCCTCCGTTTTCGGTGTAGGAAAGGGCATTGTCGAAGAGGTTTCGGCACATGATTTCGAGCAATTCGCAAGGCAGCGGCCGGGGGGGCGCAAAGATGGGATCGCAAATCAGATCGACTTCCAGATCCTGCTCTTCGGCGCGCTCGAAACAGGGTTTCCACGACCGCCGGATCAGGTCCGTCACCGGTAGCGGAGTGAAGTCGATCCGCTGCGTGCCGGCTTCAAGGCGGGCCAGGATCAGCAGGCTCTGGACGAGGCGTTCCAATCCCCCCTCGATGACGAGGAGTTCCAGGAGGGCTTCCTCATACTCTTCATTGGATCGGGGCCTGGCCAGGGCGAGTTCAATCCGGTTCCGGATGCCTGCGAGAGGGGTGCGCATTTCATGCGCGGCATTGGCGGTGAATTCGCGTTCGTTCAACAAGGTTGTCTCGACGTGGGCCATCAGCTCGTTGAGACGCTCCACGACTGGCGTCAGTTCTTTCGGGGCTTTTGGCAGGTGGAAAGTGGTTCCTTTGGTCGACGGGCGGGAGGCCCGGATTTGTCCCGAAAGCTCATGGAGCGACCTCAGGTTGTGCCGGACGATTCCCCAGATCACCACCGCAAGAAAGACCAGAGCGGCTCCGCTGCTAATGAGCAGCGTGGTGACAACCTCGCGGGATCCCTGATCGAGCCGGTCTGTGCGGTGTGCCGCATAGAGAAGAAGTCGCCGCGGGACATCCTCATCGGTGAGTTTGGACGGGTGGAAGTAGTGGCCGGCGAGCAGTCCGGTCGTGCCGTCCGGCAGCGTCACCCTGGAGAGGATCGGTTCATCCGATTCGGACGCCGGTCCCGTCAAAATATGACCCTCCAGATTTTTGGATTGGAGCAGAATGGAGCCGTCCTCGCGGGTGAGTTGGACAAATTCAGGATCCCGGGGAGGATTCAACCGGGCCAGCATTTCCTGGCTGAAGCCCACACTCACCGTGCCATGGTCCTGGACGCAGCCTGCGCGGATGAAACGCATTTTGTCGGTCAGGGAGTGTCCCAGTTCGGCGTAGAACTGTTCGTTGACCCTGGCATAGACAAGGATCCCGGAGAGGGTCAGACTGGTGACAGCCCCCGTCAAAAAGCCAATGAGGAGCCGGTTGTTGAGAGAACGGAACCACATGGGCAGGGGCTCAGACACTCCGGGTCTGCAGGACATAGCCCTGACCCCGGCGGGTATGGATCAAGGGAGTCCACCCGGGAGCGTCCACTTTTTTCCGCAGATTGGAGATGAACACATCCACGACATTGCTGGCGCCGCGCTCATAGTTGAAATCATAAAGCTGTTCCCAAACATCGCCCCGGCTGACGATTTCTCCGGTGCGCAACGCCAGTAACTCAAGCAGGGCGAATTCTTTGGCGGTGAGATCGATGCGTTGACCCGCGCGGGTCGCCTCCCGGGCGACGGTGTCGATGGACAGGTCACCGATGCGGAGAACTGGGTTGGATCTGCCGAAGCGCCTCCGCAACAACGCCCTCACCCGGGCCATGGCCTCGTCGAGAGCGAACGGTTTGACCAGGTAATCATCGGCCCCGAGATCAAGTCCCTGGACCCGGTCCTCGATGGCATCGCGGGCCGTGGTGAGCAGGACGGCCATGTCTGTTTCCCGGCTGCGGATGTCGCAGAGCAGATCCAGTCCGCTGCGTCCCGGAAGCATGATGTCCAGCACCGCGAGGGCGAAGGTGTCCTCCTGGAGTAGCCAGGACGCTTCATTGCCATCAGCGGTGTGTTGGACGACGAATCCCGCTTCGGTCAAGCGTCTCGCGAGCGACAGGCGCAGGGGACCATAATCTTCAACGATTAGAATTTTCATGCCTCAAGGAAACGATGCAGGCTCGGAACGGGTTCGGAAAGTCATTCTTTTCAAAAGTGCGGGCCAATTAATCTCCCCTTAATCTTTGCTGTAGTAAAAAGAAGGCGTAATCAAACCCAACTGACCGTCTGATGACCACGTTGTCCCTTCTTGCCATCCTTCTTTGCAAGCCTGCTTCAAACGGTGCCAGCTTTGTTTGGCGTCCTCAGGCCGTCTCCCAAGGCCGGAGAAGGGATCGCCGGTTGGACGGGACGGAGGCGGACAACCCGGGTGGGAAACAAAATTTCATTGGTAATCCAGAAGTCGGGAAAAAGCTTCTGGGGTTCGTGTGACTCTCTCTCTGCGTCAGGTCCGACGCGGGTCACGGGATCGCCAATAAGAGACGCTGGTCGCGTTGGTGCCGCGGCCAGCGTCGTTTTTTTTCAAGTGAACTCCCTCCGGCAGGCGGAGGCTGGGGGGAATCAGCGGCTGAATTCCGTTCGTTACCCTCCGATTTGCTCTCTCAACCAGACGGTGATGAAAGTCAGCGGATACAGTTCGTTGCTTTGTTCTGTGGCGTCGAGGTAGCGGCCGAGAAAGGTTTTAGCCTTCGGGGAAGCCTGGATCGCGGCAAGAACCTCCTGACGAAGGGAAGGATCGGCCAGCCGGGTGAACAGATTCGTCAAACGCAATCCGGCATCCGAGTGGAGGTCGGGGTGGGCCGGGTCTTCCAATATTGCGATACAGAGTTTTAGGGCCTCCGGCCAGTCTCCGCGGGACACCGCGAGAGCCGATCGCAGATCACGGACCTCGGCGGCATACCGTGGCTTGGGAAACTCCTTCTCGTAGGCGGCAATCTTGGCTTCCACCGCCTTGGCATCCCAGGGCAGCAGGTTGGGCTGAGGTGTCCGGATGTAATAGGTCCCGATGGAGGTGGCCCCGGCGGGGAATCCTGAGGGGACACTGCGCAGGAGGGGACGACGGGCGCGGTAGGTGGCGCGCAGATTGAGCAGCCAGGCCTGCTCCCGCTTCTCACTTTTGGGATACGTGGCCAGCCATTTGTCGGCAGCCTGCTCCACCGCGGCATAGTCGCGGGTCTCGATGGTGTCCTCTCCTCCCTGCTCCTCTTCGGTCAATGGTTGCCCTTGGGAACCGACAACCGGCAGGCTGATGAGGCGGT
>JADZAX010000551.1 GCA_020852405.1 Verrucomicrobiales bacterium | reverse complement strand
GGGGCCGCGACGAGGATTATCTCTGGTACAGCACCGGATCGAGCGCTTGTCAGACGGATTTGAAGAACGGTTTTTTCGGTGACGCGACCCTTCAGGCAAGGTTCATCCGGGGGGCTTTCGATGACAAACCGTTCACCCTGGGCAAATACGAGAGCGTTAGGACCCGGACGGCCATTGCCGAGTTGGCGGCCAATGGTGGCGCCCCCATGGGTCTCTATGCCCGCTTTGAGAATCCCGCGGCCCGGGAAATCTACCGCCAATATTACCCATTTTTGAAACGGTATGAAGCACTCTACCGGGCAAACCATCCCCATGCCGAGGTGAAGCTGCTGTTTCCCAGAAAAGCGCTCCATCGGGGTGATACCGGTCCGTTGCAGACCTTCCGAGACAGTGGCAAGGCTTGGCTTAACAGGCATCTGCTCTTCTCGGTGGAACCGGACGATCTGACGCCTGGGCTCGGTGGATACTACGACACCATCCCTGACGAGGCAGGAAGAAGATTCTCCACTTTCACCGCGCCGGCCCATGTCAGGATATCGGCGAACCGCCCGGCCGGGGGCGGTGAAATCGATCTTCATTTTGTGAACTACAACCGGGAGGAATTGCCGCCCACCAAAGCAGGGAAACCCAATCCCGGAAAGGGCCCCGAGGACGAGAAACCCATCCCGGTCAGCGGCATCACGGTGGATTTCGCTGTGCCCCCGAACTTCGTGCCCGGACGGATCGAATTCATCTCACCCGAACAGTCCGAACCGCTGGAGTTGGCCTTTCAGCTGCGAGACGGCCGACTGGCTTTTGCCCTTCCGGAATTCCTCGTCTACGGCGTGGCACGGATGATCGCCGCTCCACCGGAGAAGCCTCTCCAAGTCGCCGGACTGACGACAGTGTTCCACCGCAATTCGCATGCGGAGATGTTCCTCGGACGCCTCCTCGAAACGGACACCTTGGATGGCAAAGGTGACCGGGTGGCACTCCACTTGGCATCCCTGTTCACTGACCAGGTGCCGGCCAATGACATCAGCCGTGCTCTGGCCGCGGTCACCCCGGGCCTGCAGGTCGGCAAGACCGTCCGGGACGCCCTGACGCGGGGGACCGGCAAATTGGCAGTGGACGGAGTCTTCCTCGTCGCGGAACACGGCGACTACCCGGAGACCTCCACCGGACAAATAGCCTACCCGAAACGTCGCTTTTTTGAAGAGCTGTTCCGGGTCTTTGATGAGAGCGGCAAGGTCGTTCCGGTGTTTTCCGACAAGCATCTCGCCGACAACTGGATCGACACCCAATGGATTCATGAGGAGGCCAAGAAGCGGGGCATTCCCCTCATGGCGGGCTCTTCGGTGCCCGGCACGTGGCGGTTCCCGGCAGCGGACCTGCCGCGCGGAGCGAAGGTCCGGGAGATTGTCGGAGTGAACTACGGGAGGCTCGATGCTTATGGGTTCCATGCCTTGGAGGCGGTGCAATCCTTGGCCGAACGACGCGCCGGCGGGGAAACCGGGGTCCGCGCGGTCCGCTGCCTCAGTGGGGAGGATGTCTGGGAAGCCGGTCGGAAGGGTCTTTACGATCCACTCCTACTCGATGCGGTGACAGCGGCATTCCGGGAACGCCCTCTGAAGCCGGGAGAGACCCTCGCCGGTTTGGCCAGGCAGAATCCCACGCTTTTTCACATCGAATACACTGATGGCCTCCGTGTCAGTCTGCTCACGGTCCCCGGCGCGGTGGCCGAATGGGCCGCGGCTTGGCGCCAGGAGGACGGCTCGGTGCAGGCTACGACCTTTGCCACCCAGGAGCTGCGACCCTATTTCCACTTCGCCCACCTTTTGCACAACATCACCGGTTTCATGCGGACCGGACAGGCCCCCTGGCCGGTGGAGCGCACGGTGCTCACCACAGGACTCCTCGACGCCCTGCTGACCTCCCGTCGGGACGGAGGCAAAGAACTCGAAACTCCCTGGTTGGGTCGGATTTCCTACCAAACAACCTGGGACTGGCACCAACCTCCGCCACCACCACCCGGACGCAACATCGGCAATCCATAACTCCATGAAACCTCAACCAGTCCTCATCGCCTTCTTGCTGCTGCCGGTTCTGCCACTGGCCGCGGAAGAAACTCCCCTGCCTCCGCACGTGCAGGCTGCAGCGGCCGGAGTGTCCACGCGCGTGGCGGGATCCCCCGAGCCTCCTCCGCTCTGCATTGTGGAGAAAGCGTATCCGGACTTCCCCATCGAACGCCTCATCACGTTCCGCTTCGAGCCGGGAACCGGACGGATCTTCTACGTGGACCAAATTCAGGGGGCAAAGAACACCCGGCTGCGTCGGTTTGATCCGGCCACGGGACTGGCGGACACCATGCTGGAACCAGACGAGTTCATCTATGGTCTGGAATTCCATCCCCGTTACCAGGAGAATGGATGGCTGTATCTCGGAACCAATGGTCCCGTCTCGGCCGAGCGAGATCAACACCGGGCTCTTATTGTGAGAGAAACGGTTTCGCGCGATGCGGGCGGCACCATCGATCCGACGCAGGCCCTGGAGATTGTGACCTGGCCCTCCTATGGACACAATGGCACAGCCATCGCATTCGGATCCGATGGCATGATGTATGTGACGTCGGGCGATGGCACGAGTGATTCAGACACCGATGTGACCGGTCAACGGTTGGATGTGCTCATGGCCAAAGTCCTGCGACTCGATGTGGATCATCCCTCCCCCGGAAAACCCTATGCGGTCCCACCGGACAATCCCTTTGTCGGAAAGCCCGGGGTCAGGACGGAGACTTACGCCTATGGGTTGCGCAATCCTTGGCGGGCCACTTGGGATCCCTACCTGAACCGCCTATGGGTGGGTCAGAACGGTCAGGACCGGCTGGAACAGGCTTATCTCATCACGGCAGGAGCCAACTATGGATGGAGTGTCTATGAAGGCAGCCGAGTGTTCTATCCGGAGCGGAAACTCGGGCCGACTCCGGTATCCCCACCCACCGTGGAGCATGGTCACCATGAGGCGCGATCGCTCACCGGCGGAGTGGTCTGCACCAGTAACAACCTGCCCGGATTGAAGGGCGCCTATATTTACGGCGATTACACCACAGGTAAAATCTGGGCGGCAAAGCATGACGGGAAGAGCCTGCTCTGGGATCGTGAAATCGCGGACACCTCACTGGGCATCACCGACTTCCAGATGGATCCACAGGGGAATGTGCTCGTGGCAAACTATCAGGGAACTGCCGACGGCGGCATCCACCGCCTCATCCCCGCCCCGGCTCCAGATCCCGGAGCGCCCGCCTTCCCCCGGCGTCTCAGTGAAACCGGAATCTTCGAGGACGTGGCCGCACAGCAGGTCAAGCCCGGGGTGCTGCCCTATGAGGTGATCCTGCCCCAATGGGCCGACGGTGCTACTGAGCAATGCTGGTTGGCCCTGCCTTCCTCCGAGCCAACCATTGGGTTCACTCCCCGCCGGGGATGGAATTTTCCCGATGGAACGGTGGCTCTGCAAACACTTGCCTTGGGCGAAGGTGCCGCCCGGCGCCCGGTCGAGACCCGTCTCTTGGTCCGCCAGGCGGGTGAATGGTCGGCTTATACCTATGCTTGGAATGACACCGGCACCGATGCCGACCTTGTTCCCTCCGACGGACGCGACAGCACCATTGGAGGCCGGCCCTGGCGGTTCGAAAGCCGGGCCTCCTGCATGGTGTGCCACAGCCGGGCCGCCAACTTCGTCCTCGGACTGCAGACCTGCCAGGTGAACCGGCCTCACGATTATGGCGCGGGGTTCTCCGCCAATCAGCTGGACGTGATGGACCGTCTGGGTTGGTTCCGCAAGCCGGGGGCGGCTCCGGGCGCAGCGTCGCTGATGACCAAGCCTCCCTCAGAACAGGACCGTCTCGTGGAACCCGGAGACAAACGCGCGGACATCCCCAGCAGAGCCAGATCCTACCTCCACGCCGCCTGCTCCCACTGCCATGTGGAGTCGGGAGGAGGCAATGCCCAGATGGATCTGCGGCACTTTGTGGAACTGGAAAAAACCGGGATCCGGAATGCGGTGCCAGTGCATGGACCGTTGCAGTTGGGGCCCGATGCCCGGATCGTGGCGCCCAACGACCCGGCCCGCTCAGTCCTGTTTCACCGCGTTATCAGCGGCGG
>JADZAX010000550.1 GCA_020852405.1 Verrucomicrobiales bacterium | reverse complement strand
TGCTGCAGTTGGAGAGCCGGAAGATCGGCGGCACCAGGCCCAACTCCGTTCCAGTGCCGACACCACTCCCGGAGACCCCCGGAAATCGGGAAGCGGACTTGAACAAGCTGGAGAACTTTATGGTGGGATTCGGACGCAGCGGGGAGTCCGACGATCCCAGGACCAGCGCGGCCTACTTCGCCCCAGTGGTTTCGAATTACTATGGTGACCGGGATCAGAATCAGAGCCAGATCATGGCGGGGCATTTGGAATATGTCCAAAAATACCCGAGACGATCCTACCAACCCCTCCGCTACAAGGTTCTCAGTGACGACGGGAAGATTCTATCGGTTGAGATCGTGACCCGGTTTTCCGTGTCGGGTGTCGATTCCCGCTCCGGGGTGTCGACTTCTCAGGCGACCCTTCGGAGAACCGCCGCATTTTTCGAGATTATTTCGATTGATGAGAAAATCGATTTCGACTGACCTCACCACCGCTGGTTCCGCCTGATTTCGTTGAAGTCCGGCTGGACGGGGCGGAGATGGTGCGGTTCTTTTTTCCATGACTCCTCAGCCCTTTTTTTTCAGAGCCGGATTGGTCCTTCTCAACGTGCTCATCATCGCAGTTGCAGAAAACGCGACTGCCCAAAACCGAGACCCGGCTTCACTCCAAGGGTTGCGGGTGGCACTGGACGTCGGTCACAGCCTGCAGAACCAGGGCGCGGGAAGCGCCCGTGGCATCGGGGAGTTCCACTTCAACCAAGCCACCGCCCGGGTCGTGCGGGAGGTTCTGACGTCGGCCGGAGCGCACGTCCTGATGATCAACGAAGACGGGGATCTGCCGGATCTTCTGCGGCGCACGGACCTCGCGCTTGAGGAGAAATGCGACGTCTTTCTCTCGATCCATCACGATTCCTGCCACCAGAAATACAAACAGAAATGGCTCGTCGATGGCGCCCCCCAAGAGTACGCCGATCAGTTCAGCGGTTTTGGCGTCTTCTGTTCCCAGAAACATCCTCTGGCTCAGGTCAGCCGGCAGTATGCCACGATCCTGGGACAGGCCATGCTCGCGGCCGGTTTTCATCCCGCTCTGCACCACCACGAAGCCATTGAGGGCGAGAACCGCCCATTCATCGACGAAGCCGCCGGAGTCTACGAATACAGTGATCTCATTGTCGTCAAACGCACCGCCATGCCCGCCGCGCTGCTGGAATGCGGCGTCATCGTGAACCGCGACGAGGAATTGCTTGTCAAAACTCGAGCTTACCAAGAGCAGCTCGCCAAGGCGGTGGCCCAGGCCTTCGCGGAGTGCCTGCGCCAGGGCGTTCTGAAGCTGGGAACCGGCGCCCACTTGAGCCCCACTCCCGGAGGATCGGGCGCACCGGTCGCTCCGACCACCGCTCCGGAGGATAAAAAAGGTTTGCTGCGCAGGCTATTCGACCGCCCCAAAAAAACCTGACACGCCTCAGTGGGCACGTGGTTGCGCCCTTGCCAGCACCTGATTTGGCGGTCCATTCCTTCCTGCCGTTCTGGCATCACGTTTTTCCCTTCCCATGTTGAAATTCACCGCTTTTCTTCTGTGGACCAGTTTCACCCTTGGTGCCCTGATCTCCCTACTCCAGGCGGATGAAACGCCCAAAGCCCCGACCGGTGCCCAAGCCATGCCCAAACCCATGACTCCCGGGGGAAAATGGCCCAAAGGCAGCATGGAGCGTCCCCGTCCGGTTGTGGTCTCCCCCTCGACCTCCAGTGCGCCCGAATCCGCCGGCCAACCTCCTTCCGATGCCATCGTGCTCTTCGGCGGGAACGACCTCGACCAATGGGAATCCCAGAAAAACAAGGACACCCCGGCCCCATGGAAGGTCGAAAACGGCTGGTTCCAGATTGTTCCCGGGACCGGCGCCATTGTAACCAAGCAGAAATTTGCCGACATGCAGATCCATGTCGAATGGGCGACTCCTGCCGAGGTCAATGGCAACAGTCAAGGCCGGGGCAACAGCGGCTTTTTCATCGACGGTCATCCGGAAATCCAGGTCCTGGATTCCTTCGACAATGACACCTATCCCGATGGTCAGGCCGCGGCGGTCTATAACAACTACCCGCCCCTCGTCAATGCTTCGAGAGGCCCCGGGCAATGGCAGACGTACGACATCATCTATGAGGCCCCGTACTTCGGCCCCGACAAACAAATGATCCGGCCAGCCCGTTACACGGTCTTCCACAATGGCATCCTCGCGCATCACGCCCTCGAGGTCTCGGGCACCGCGGTGGAGTGCTCCATTTCCCTCCAGGACCATGGCAATCCCATCCGCTACCGCAATCTCTGGGTGCGTCCACTCAAAGGATACGATGGGGAGCCACTCCGTTGAACTCCCTTGGTCGCTCCATCCCCGGATTCTCCGAGGGCACTCCCCGCTTTCCGCCATCAAATACGTTCTCGCCGTTCACTCATCCTTCATGAAGCTCTCCCGCCAACTCACCGTTCTCACTGCCGGTCTTTTCCTCGCCTCCGCGGTTCCCGCACAAGACGCGAAACCCGCTCCCCAGACACTGCAAATCAAGACCCTGGCGGCCCAAATGCGGTATGACACCACCGAGATCATCGTTTCTCCAGGCACTCCGCTGAAAATCGTTTTCGAAAATGGCGACGATCTCCCGCACAATCTGGCCTTCTGCGATGCCGGCACCGACGTCGTGGCCATGTCCAATGCCCAAATGGAAAAACCGGAGGAAGCGTTGCGGCGGAACTGGATGCCGGACGACAAAAGGATCTGGGCTCATTCCAAATTGCTCAATCCCAAGGAGACGCAAGAGCTGCTGATCACCGCCCCGGAGAAACCCGGGGTCTATCCCTTCGTGTGCACCTTCCCCGGCCATGCCCTCACCATGAAGGGGGAACTCAAGGTGTTCGACCAGGGTGGTGGTTTCAACGACTTGACTTTCAAACTCTATCTCGGCGATTGGAAAAAGCTCCCCGACTTC
>JADZAX010000549.1 GCA_020852405.1 Verrucomicrobiales bacterium | reverse complement strand
TGGCGAAGGTTCCGGCCCACCGCATGGTTGGTGGCCAGATCGAGAAAGCGATGCAAATAGGTCCGGACCTGCTGGGCCGGGTGGGTTTCGACTCTCGCCTCTTTGGATCGGTAGCCCACCCGGACATAGCGATGATCTCCTCCGCCGATCTCGTCGGCATACCATCCTTTGACCTCAATGATGAGCACTCCGATGGTGGGGAGTATCAACACAAAGTCAGGGTGACGGCCCAGCATCGAAGGTTCGTAATAAACGATGCAATCCTCAGGCAACGCTTGGAAAATGCGGTGCAACCGACGCTCTCCGGCAGACGCCTTGGCAGGAAGGTGGGAGGGAATAACGGCAGTCATTGATAAAAATTAAAATTAAATATAATTTCCATAATAAAATGGTGATTTCAAGGAATTTTTGACCGAAAGTGTCTACTTTTCCTGCCAAACGGGGACGGGTCATGCTGGCTTCATCACGGGACCTGTGTAGATTCAATCCGCTCTCCTCACCGTGCTCTCTCCTCTTTTTGTCCAGAACGAAGGCCCGTCCAGACCTCTTCTGGCTCTGGCTCCGATGCAGGATGTGACTGACTGGGCTTTCTTGAATCTGCTCCAGCGGTATGGAGGCGCGGATGTTTATTTCACCGAGTTTTTCCGGGTCACCCAGGATTCCCGTCTGGATCCTGAGATTCTGCGCTCGGTGACGGAAAACCCCACCGGGCGCCCCGTGGTGGCCCAGGTGATTGGAAGCGATATCGCCGCTTTGGTCCGGACGGCCCGGGAACTGCAGGCCTATCCCGTGGCCGGGATTGACCTCAACCTCGGTTGTCCGGCTCCGGTGGTCTACCGGAAGTGTGCCGGCGGTGGACTCTTGCGGGATCCGGCGCGGGTCGATGCCATCGTGGGAGCATTGCGACAGGCGGTGACAGCGGTGCCCTTCACCGTGAAAACGCGCGTTGGCTTTGCGGATGGCGGGGAGTTTTCCCGGATTTTGGAAGTGTTGGAGAAACACCGTCCGGACCTCGTCTCGGTCCATGGCCGGACTGTCGCCCAGCGTTACCGACCGGGCGTGCGTCACGATCTGATCGCCCAGGCGGTGGCCGGGCTCTCCTGCCCGGTCCTCGCGAATGGCGATGTCCACAGCGCCGACGAGGCGCACCGGATTTGGTCTGCAACGGGTGCGAGGGGAGTCATGATCGGACGGGGGGCGGTGAGGAATCCTTGGTTGTTCAGTCAAATCCGTCAAAAGGGGAGGGGTGAGCCGGTGACCCAACCCACGGGACGCGAGGTTCTGGCCTATTTGGAAGCCCTTTTCGAAGCAGTCTCGGACGTTTCCGCCCGGGAGGTGGATCGGGTCCACCGGGTGAAGAAACACGTCAACTTTGTCGCCGAAGGTGCCGAGGCCACCGGTCGGTTTCTCCACGACATGCGCCGATCCAGTTCCAGAGTGGAATTCTTCCGGATCTGCCGGGAGCACCTGGATCATGATGCTCCGATGGCTCTGGTGCCATGGGTAGGGAGGAACTGGAATCCTGAGGGCTAAGGCTTGGCCTTTGCCAATCCCGGAATCGGGCCATAGCCGACGAAACGGCTTTTCGATTCCGCCGCAGGCAGACCCAGGTCGAAGACGCTGACGCCGTGGATCGCCCGACCCCGGTAGCGGCGCCCGCTGCTGGCGCCGAACACCACCGGTTTGCCGTCGGCTTTGAGCGTTCCGAAATAGATCATGACATGGGAGATGGGAGGAGTCCTGCCCGAAGTGTCATAAGTGCCCTGCCAGAATAGGAGATCACCCGGTTGGAGGTGGGCAAAGGCAGGGTCTTCAGCCCGGGTGGCGCCTTCCGCAGAGTGGAACACTCCTTTGTCCACCAGCCATCGGTACATGTCAAAGCTCGACCGGGGCGGTTTCAAGCCGAGCGCCTGCAAGGTGTGGTAGACCGTTCCAGAGCAGTCCATGCCGCCGGTTGCAGGGTCACACGACCCATAATGGTAGCCGAGTTCCTTGGAAGTCAGGGACAGCCCGGTGTCGATTAATTGTCGCAGCGGCTTGGACAGTTCCGGGTATTCCCGGAGATCACCCGACTTGAGGGAGGCCACACTCACCTTCACCGCCGGCGTTTCCTTTCCGGAGGTGGAGGCGGGAGGACTTTGAGCCACTACCGACGTCCCGATTGCAGCCCACCCCAGAAGCAGAAGCAGAAGCAGGCTGTTGATCGTTCCCATGGTGTTCGGTCGGGCCGGTTAGTCGGTCGGCTGCTCTTTCGGCTCTGGGAGGAAGAATCCCACCAGGAAACTGATGACCGCGATGGTCAGACCGACAATGCCGGCGGCTTTGGCGATGTGCAGCGGGAGGAGTGGACCATCGCCGGCCAGCATGGGAGCCACCAGTGAGGTCGTCACAAACGCCATGCTGGTGCCGATCATCCGTCCTCCGACGTTGGTTGCGAAACTGCCGCCGGTGCCCCGGAGGTGCAAGGGGAAGACTTTGGGGAGATACTCCCCGAAGTAGCTGAACTGGGCCACCGTGACGAGGCCACAAAGGGCATACGCGAAAAGGAAGGCGTTGCCTCCCTGCGGGAAGAACACGAAATACGTCAGCGGCAGGATGATGAGGGCAGGAATCTGGAAGATGCGGAGGAGCTTGATTCGGCTGATGCCAACGATCAGCAGGACCGCGAGCAGAATCCGGCCCACCAGACCACCCATCTCTTGGTGGAACTGGACCTTGTCACCCATCTTTTTGACCTCTTCGATTAGGGGACGCTGTTTGCCGAAATTCTCTTTGATCTTGCCCAGGATTGCTTTGCGGGCCGGATCTTCCGCCGCCAGTTTGTTGAACTCCGCATTCAGGCCATCGGCCTCCTTGCGCAAGGGGGCGAGGGCTTTGGACTGTTCCTTCAACTCCGGAAGCCCCGGGGTGACCCGGGCCACGGTGACCTGGAGGGCTCCAAAGGCAACGCCATAGGCACAGGCGGAAAGAATGGCGGTGACGATCGTGACGCGCCGCAGCTCGGGGGCGAAGAGCATGGCAAAACTGGGGCGCTTGAGCTGGCCGGAGGCCCGTTTCTCCAGCCACACTTTGGATTCCGGAACGAAAGGCAGCATCAATGCAATGGGGATGGCCGGGAGAATACCCGTCATCAGCAGGTAGCGCCAGGAGCCAGCGGTTGCGGCTCCGAGTGCGGTCGGCAGCCCCATCAAGGGCATGTCGGCGGCGTGCGTGCTGATCCAGAAACTGATCGCGGTGACGAAGATACCTCCCAACGAGGCACAGGCCTGGGTGATGCCGAGCCACTTTTCCCTTTGATGTTTGTCCTGGAAGACCTCCGCAAGCCAGGTGATGGCGGCCACAAATTCCACGCAGACCCCAATGAAGGTCGTGGAACGGAAAAAGACGAACATGCCCAGAGAAGTGCTGTAGGCGGCCGCGAAAGGCGAGAACGAGTAGACGAAAATGCTTAGCGCCATGATCGTTTTGCGGCCAAACTTGTCGACCAGCCAGCCTCCCAGCAGGCCGAAGACCCCACCGCAGAGGGCGCTGATCCACAGCAGACGGCCCACCCAGCTGGTGACCAGCGGGTTGTTCATGGGCACCTTGAGCAACTCCGAGATCGCCGGGGCGGCGACCAGCGGGGTCATCAGCAACTCATAGGTGTCGAACAAAAAGCCGATGGCGGCAATGATGATGATGAGCCAATGCGTGCGGGTCAGGTTGGGAGCGGACATGGAATTCAGGGAGTTGGACGAAGGCGGTGAGTGAAAGACAAATCAGGCGATGGCGGCTCGCATTTTTTCGATCCATTGGGGGACCGCCGTGAAAGGATCCTCCTTGGCTTCATATTCCAGTGTGAACCAGCCCTGGTAGCCCGCGTCGCGCAAGATGCCGACAATCCGGGTGATGTCCATGGGTTCTGTGGGCTTGTCTTTGGGGTTCATCTCACATTTCAACTGCACATTGACCGCGTAGGGGGCGATTTTCGCCAGATCGCCATAAGGGTCGGCTGTGTGGAAATTTCCCGAATCGAGGTTGATACCAACCCACGGGCTGTCGACCGCGCGGACAATTTCGATCAGAGGATCTGCCTCCGCGACGATCCCTCCGTGGTTTTCCAGTCCGAGGAAAATGCCGCGTTCCGCGGCGAAGCCCGCGACATTGGAGAGGGTCTCGATGCAGTTCTTGATAGCCTGCTCCTGGGTGATCGATTTGTCGGGAACTCCGGCGAAGACCCTGATGTGGGGCGCTCCGAGGAGCAGGGCATGTTCGATCCAGAGATTGGTGTAGGAGACCTGCTCGTCTAGTTTCTCTCCCTGCGGCAAAGTGAAGGAGTTGCCGATGGCGGTGCCGGTGAAGGGCACCCCGCGCAGGTAAGCGTGGCGTTTCAGATCGAGAAGCCAGTCCTGTTCGACATCCTTCGGGAAGAAATAACTGGTGATCTCGGCTCCGACTCCCAGGTCCGCGCAGTAGTCGACGAAATCGTGCATTTCCCAAGCTTCCCGTCCTTCGACTTTCTGCTCCTTGTCACGCATCCAGTGGAAATACTGGCGGAAAGAATACGCCGCGAGTCCCAATTGCAGCCGGGGCTTGCCACTCCGCTTGATCGGCTCGATGGCAGGAGCTGGCGTGGCTCCGGCGGCCAGAAGCCCACCGCCCAGGCCGAGCCCGAGGGTGGAAAGAAAGCCGCGGCGGCTGGCGGGAGAAGTGGGTGGTCGGGTGGGCATGGTGGAGCAGGTGAGAAATCCTAAAGGCGCTATTCTTTCATGTCCGCAGCCGTTTTGCCATCGAAATCCCCCCTGCCACCAATCCCCGCATCGCGCCATGAAATCAGGGCCGTGCGGGGACAATGGGACGGGAAAAAACGAGCAGAGTTCTATTTCGCTAATATAATTATTGCAAAAACCATAATAATCGGTAATCTAATGGAACATCTTCTGCCATCGTGCGGAATTGGGTGAAGACTGCGGATACGTGACGACAGCACTATGGCTGCCAAGCTGAAACTGACAAAAGACGACCAGACCTTGGAAATGCCGTTGCAGGAGGTGAGCTACACTTTCGGCACGGCTCCAGGGAACAGCGTCCCTGTGCCTGCGCGGTTCAAGTTGGAGGACCGCCATTTCGCGATCGAAGCCGTGCCTGGTCAAGGACACCACCTTGTCCCTGTGAGTCGCAAGGGCATCACCGAGGTCAACGGCGTGCCGGTGAAAACTCCCCGCCTTCTGGAGCATGGCGACATCATCAAAGTCGGAGGCATGGTTCTGGAATACCACAACCCACGCCCTAAAGAGCGCGGAACCTTCCGGTTGGGCCCCGCCGGAAT